>DASXPQ010000306.1:0-3228 GCA_036493575.1 Pirellulales bacterium | reverse complement strand
GATGTGGGCATAGTGGCGTTTTTCGGTTTGATACTCGACGTGGCTGACGGAAATGGTCACCGTTTTGGTTTCGTCGCGCACTGTACCACCCTTGGCAATATCCGCGTACGACTTGGTATTCGCGAGCCCCTTGACAGCCTGCACCGCCAAAATCGAAGCCGTGAGCGTAGTTTTCCCATGATCAATGTGGCCAATCGTGCCGACATTGACGTGGGGCTTGGTCCGTTGAAATGTGTCCTTAGCCATGCTTTCTCCCTACAATGAAATCCAGCAGACAGAAAAGAAATTTGTCAAAAACAATATTGCGTTCAATGCTCCAAACATGCGGCCCAATCGGGCGGTTTCAATTTTTGAATCGATGGGTGTCGTTTTGATGTCGCGTGCCCGCATCAGCATTACAAAACCTGCCCAACGATTTTTGTTCCAGAGCTGCTGATGGGACTTGAACCCATGACCTCGTCCTTACCAAGGACGCGCTCTACCACTGAGCTACAGCAGCGGCGACAGTTCCTGCTCTGGCATTCCTTCACAGGACAATGTTCCGCTCGGTAAACAGCGCTGCCGCAGTCGGTAAAACTGCTCTGCAAGCACTGTGTTTGCGCGGCTCAATTTTCAATTTGTCACGGACTGCTGTAGTTGGATATGGTCTCGCCGATAATTTGAATGGTGCTGAAAATGTTCTTCCTTTATGGTCCCTGCTGCTTGCGATTCTTCACCCCATGTTTCACACGCAAGCGGGTGATGGGAATCGAACCCACGTGGCCAGCTTGGAAGGCTGGGGCTTTACCATTAAGCTACACCCGCGTGGTTAAATCAAAAATTCCAAACTACCAACTAACGTAATTCAATGGGGGGTAAAGGATTCGAACCTTTGAAGGCTGTGCCACCAGATTTACAGTCTGGCCCCTTTGACCGCTCGGGAAACCCCCCTCGGTTCTGCGCTTCCGTCTCGCTGGCCAGCCGCCAACTGTCGACGAGCTAGCGGAGGGACTCGAACCCACAACCTGCGGTTTACAAAACCGCTGCTCTGCCGGTTGAGCTACGCTAGCCTGCGAGGAGGGCCACGAAAACCACTAAATATAACAGTCTGGCCCTGGCTTGCAATACGGCCTAGGCGCGATTTTTGCACGCCAACGGCCGCCCTTGCAATACTCTTAACCGCCCGGAAAGAAATCTGCCCGACGAGGCTCGCCGACCAAGCCCCGCATTGCCACTCTGCAGCGCAGAAGCAGCGCCACTAAACGCGCGCCGGTAAATTTGGCGAAGCTGGGTGGACTCAGCCGTCCAAAATCATTCGCCTGGCACTTCGATCTTTTCCTCGTGAGCAGCTTGGCGGAGCTTCGCCAACGCCCGGGCTTCAATCTGCCGCACCCGTTCCTTCGTCACACCCATTTCCGCACCCACTTCTTTCAAAGTGAGCGGCTCCAGCGTGTGATCCAACCCGAAGCGGCTGATGATGATCTTCTGCTCCCGATCGTCCAGCTTTTCCAAAATGCGGTCAATCTGATGCTCCCGTGTCGACTGTGCCGATTCCTGACCGTACTGATCGGTCCGGGCATCCGGTGTCGCGCCGAACATTTCGCTCTGACTGGTTCGGAACCGGTCGCGGCGACGATGCTCGTCGGGAATGGTCCGGGCAAAATTCTTCATGATCGCCCAACTGGCGTAAGTGCTGAACTTGTTGCCCCGGGCATAATCGAACTTTTCCGCCGCCCGAATCAGCGACATATTTCCATCACTCACCAACTCGAAGAAATTGTCGGTCGGACCCACGTGGCGCTTGGCAATCGAAACCACCAACCGCAGGTTCGCCCGCACAATTTGGTTCTTCACAGCCACAGCCTGATCGTACAACCGTTCAATCTCGTCCATCTGGCTGCTGCGCGCGTGGATCGGATCCAGCTGCTCGCGCAACCGCGTGGCTTTGAACTTCAAATAGTTGAATTTGCGGAACAAGTACCCTTCCTGCTCACGAGTGAGCAGCGGCACTTCGTACAGGCTGGCCAAATAAGGCGGTAAACCGCTGGGCAAACGCACTTTTTTCTGCGGCTGATCCAACTGCGGCATCGGCCCAAAAATGACTTTTTCCGCCGTTTCCCGGCCGAAATACGGATTCGGCATGTAGTCCAACGGCAGTTCCAAAATCCGCTTCGCCCGCATCTCGTTTACAATGCGGTAAATGCTAGTCTTCGTGCGGCAATAGCGCTTGGCCAATTCTTCAACCTGCACGTCGCGCCGATATTGCTCGTAGATCTTCTGCTTGGTCTCATCCGTCAATGGCCCAACGTTGGTCGGGAAAATCGACAGGTCCGGATGCTCCTGATCGAACTGCTTCAGCGTGTAGCGAATCGTTTCCGCGCTGCGGTTCATCTTCTGAGCAATCCGCCGGGCAATGTCCGAAGGGCAACCGCCGGCCGCTGCCAATCGCCGCGCCCGGCTGATAATTTCATCGCGCTCCGTTTCCGACATCTGGCTGAAATTCGCGCCCCGCCGCACCCGGTCTGCGTTCTCATCCACAAACCGTTGCACGCTGCTGCGCAGGAAGCCCACTCGCTTCCGGCCGTCAAACAAAAACCGCCGGCTCACCAAACCTTGTTGGCGCCAACGAGAAATCGTCTTCGTCGAAACGTTGAACTTGCGAGCCAGCTCTTCCACCGTCAGCACTTCTTCGCCCGCCGACTCCGCTTTCACCGAAGCCGCGTCGGTCAAGTCCTCCACAAACAATCGCAAGTCGTGGCTGGCCTGCTCGCCGCTCAGTTTCGTCTGCGCAAACGAAGTCGGCCGAAAATCGGTAATGCGATAGCACAAGTACTCGTACGGATATACACGCGCAGGATCGATCTCATTCAGCAACCGTTCGGCACGGTTCGCTTGTTCCATCTGCTGATCGCGCGGAGCGAAACGCACCTGCTGATCACGCAGTTGTCGAAACACTGGATTCATGTAATTTGCGTTCATGGCTGGGGCCTTTCTGACCCTCCCGGAATTCCCTGCTAAATAGCCCGGCGATAAGTCCTTAAAACCTTGCTACTTCTTGAATTGTGTCTTTATAGTTATCTTTTTCGCGATTTCTTCCATTTCACGTTGTCGCTGCCAGCACCCGATTCCTGGGTTGCCTCATTCCGCTCCAGAACGTCTTCTTTCCTGCCGCAAAACAAGACACCCAGATAACTCAATACTCCTGAAAACTAGATGCCAGCCACGGTAAATTGTTACAAAAACTTTGCA
>DASXPQ010000305.1:0-4271 GCA_036493575.1 Pirellulales bacterium | reverse complement strand
ACGCTGACCTCGGAAGACGTGATCCACGATTTTTTCGTGCCGGCATTTCGCACGAAAATTGACGTGCTGCCTGGTCGATACGAACACATTTGGTTTCAGCCCACGAAGGTGGGGCGATATCGTTTTGTTTGTGCTCAGTATTGCGGCACGAACCATTCCGGGATGACCGGTTACGTTGACGTGATGGAGCCCGCCGAATACGAGGCGTGGCTTAACAATCGCGCGGAAGGTTCGTTGGCGCTGGAAGGCCGTAAGCTGTTTTTGAAATTGCAATGCATCACCTGCCACAGCGCCAATTCGAGAGCAAAGGCGCCGGTGTTGGAAAATTTGTATGGGCAGAACGTGCCTTTGCGAGGAGGGCAAACCATCCAGGCCGACGAAAACTATTTGCGCGAATCGATTTTGGACCCGCAAGCGAAGGTCGTGTTGGGTTGGGACCCGATCATGCCGACATTTCGCGGCCAAGTCGACGAAGAAGATTTGATCAAGCTGATCGCATTCATTAAAGCGCTTGAGCCGGGGCAAACGCCGGTGCGAACGGAGGATGCCGCGCCTCCGATTGCTCCACCCGCGCCGACATCGCCTGTCCTACCGCCGCCAGCAAATCCGTCCGGCACTGACCGAAAAGCAGAAACCTTATGACTACTCTTACCGCGCCCTATCGACCGCAAACGTCCCAAGAGCCGGCGCTAGCATCGTCGTCCGAAGTCAATTATTTGAACGCCTCTTACGGCGTGAAGTCATGGTTGCTTACGACCGACCACAAACGAATTGCTCTGTTGTATCTGATGTCGGTGTCGTTGATGTTCATCATCGGCGGTTTGGCCGCCACGCTGATCCGGTTGAATCTTTTAACTCCCAGCGGCAGTTTGGTGACAGCCGACACATACAACAAGCTATTCAGCGCGCACGGTATCATCATGGTCTTCTTTTTTCTAGTGCCGGTCGTGCCGAGCGTCCTGGGGAATTTCTGCTTGCCGCTCATGATTGGCGCTCGCGATTTGGCTTTTCCGCGGCTAAATCTAGCAAGTTGGTATCTGTACATGACCGGCGCGGGATTGATCTTGTGGGTGATTTTTAGCGGCGGCGTCGATACGGGCTGGACGTTCTATACGCCCTTCAGCAGCAAGGCCTCGCACACCGATGTTGTCCCGGCGCTCATCGCCATTGTGATCGCCGGATTCTCCTCAATCTTTACTGGATTGAATTTCATCGTTTCTGTTCATCGACTGCGCGCGCCGGGAATGACATGGTTTCGCCTGCCGCTGTTTATTTGGTCGCTCTATGCCACGAGCATCATCATGCTGTTGGCGACGCCCGTACTAGCGGCGGTTCTCATTCTGGTGGGTGTGGAAAGAATTTGGGGTATCGGCATTTTCGATCCTGCACTGGGTGGCGATCCCGTGTTGTTTCAGCACCTGTTTTGGTTTTACTCACATCCCGCGGTTTACATCATGATTCTTCCCGGCATGGGAATCATCAGCGAAGTCATCACTTGCTTTTCTCGGAAAAACATTTTCGGCTACAAGTTCGTCGCTTTTGCGAGCATTTGCATTGCAGTTGTGGGTTTTTTAGTGTGGGCTCACCACATGTTCGTTGCCGGTCAATCGGCTTATTCCGCACTCATCTTTTCACTATTGAGTTACCTAGTCGCGGTGCCGTCGGCGATCAAAGTGTTTAACTGGACCGCGACGCTTTACAAAGGCTCGGTGACATTCCATACGCCGATGCTGTTTGCGCTGGGATTCATTGGGCTGTTCACCATTGGTGGATTGACTGGCTTAATGCTTGCGGCTTTAGGGTTGAACGTGCATGTTCATGACACTTATTTCGTAATTGCCCATTTTCATTTCATCATGGTTGGCGGAATGGTGATGGCTTACATGGCGGGTTTGCACTATTGGTGGCCGAAAATCACCGGGCGAATGTATCCGGAAATGTGGGGTCGCGTGGCGGCTTTGATAATTTTCGTGGGTTTTATCCTTACGTTTATTCCGCAGTTCGTGTTGGGCTATCAGGGAATGGTCCGCCGTTCGCATATTTACGATCCACAATTCCAGGTGTTAAACGTTTTGTCTACCGCTGGCGCTTCGATTTTAGCCGTCGGGTATGCATTGCCTTTGACCTATTTGATTTGGTCGTTGTGGCGCGGAAGCAAAGCGGAGCCAAATCCATGGTCGGCCACTGGGTTGGAGTGGCAAACGGCATCGCCACCGCCAACACATAATTTCGCCGTTCAGCCCGTAGTAGACTGCGGCCCTTACGAATACTCGCTACAGAGCGCGATAGCGACTGAAGATATCGACGAACAGCACTGAAGATGAATTGAACGACAATGCGTGTCTTCCAATGACCAACAAAACTGCCAGCCCTTGGTGGCATCATTTCGATTCGCTTGAGCACCAGCAGGAAACCACCACATTCGGCATGTGGGTGTTCCTGGCAACGGAAGTACTCATTTTCGGCGCCATCTTCACCGGATATACAGTCTATCGCAGCACGTATACCCCCTCGTTCGAAGCTGCCAGCGATCGACTAAATTTACTGATCGGCGCCGTCAACACAGTCGTCCTTCTAACCAGCAGTCTTACGATGGCGCTGGCAGTTCACGCAGCAAAGTTAGGTCAGACTCGGAAAGTTTTCTTTCGTCTGGTTCTCACTGCCGTTTTGGGCCTCGTATTTCTGGGGCTGAAGGCTCTGGAATATTATGGCGATTACCGCGATGAACTTGTGCCAGGCTTGGCGTTCGACCCTGCCCAATGGACAGCTCCCAAAGTCCATGCTGGGCAAGTTCAATTGTTCTTGGTTTTTTATTATTGTCTGACCGGATTGCACGCCGTGCATTTGACAATCGGCATTATCATTGTTGCCATTTTAGCCTGGATGACGCGGCGGGCAGCATTTAATTCTCGCTATTATGCACCCGTGGAAATTTGGGGTCTGTATTGGCACTTCGTCGATTTGATTTGGATTTTTCTCTTGCCGCTATTGTATTTGATTGGCACGCGTGATCGATGGTTATGAATGTTGATTGGATTTTGCCCATGCCTATTGTTCGATTTGAAGGCTTGTTCGCCGACGACGCAAAGTGAGGAGTGTCACTACCATGTCGATAGATAAGGCGCTCGATCGGAAGGATTCTGGCAGCCGTTATTACGCCGTCTATGGCGTTTTGATTATATTAACAATCGCCACGGTGGGTCTCTCTTTTTGCGATTTGCACGCCTGGCACACGATTGTCGGTTTGGCGATTGCCACAGGCAAAGGCGCGCTAGTGGCTCTATTCTTTATGCATCGACTGCACAGTGCGCGCATCACGTGGCTCGCATTATTTGCCGGCTTGTTTTGGCTTGCAATTCTGCTAGGTCTGACGCTGACCGATTACCTGACCCGCGCGTGGTTGATTTATTGACAATCGAGATAAGAAACTTGTTGAGAACTTCGCGAACTTGCGGCAGCGGTTCATCTCTCAAATCGTCCCGTCGGGTCCGGCCGCGGTGCCATTGAGATTGTTTCGCAACGCTTCCAATCGGTTTCCATTCCCCAGTCGTGCGGCGTTGCTGAATAGGCCCCGTAACTCGGCAATTTTCTGGCCATTTCGGCCCCAATTGGTGCCGCACGGGCATTTTGTGGCACATCGCCAAATTGCCTGTCACAATGGTCGACGTTTAGCGGGTAGGTAGGTGGAGAACGACCGATGGCTGCCGTACAGGCCGATTCGCAGCAAACGAAGCAATTGCTGGAGTGCGCCGCCAAGGGTGACCGGCAGGCGTTCGATCGGTTATTCGCCAAACATCGGCCGGAGTTGCGGAATCTGATTTCACTGCGAATGGATTTCCGGCTGCGCAAGCGGCTCGATCCGAGCGATATCGTTCAGGAGACGCAAATGATCGCGTACCGCCGATTGCACGATTATTTAGAGCGCGGGCCAATGCCGTTTCAGCTTTGGCTGCGTAAGACGGCCCAGCAGCGGTTGGTCGATGCCCAGCGAATGCACTTCGATCGGCGTCGCCGTAGTTTGCATCGCGAGGAAGGGGCCCTCAGCCGGTCGTCGCGGCTGGTTGCTCGCAATTTCGCCAATTCACATCCTAACGTTTTGGAAAAATTGGCGCGGCGCGAACTGGAACGGCGCATTGCCGGCGCCGTCGACAACTTGCCGGCGGTCAATCGGGAAGTCGTCGTCATGCGAAACGTGGAAGGCTTATCATTCGATGAGATTGCCGTCGTCCTGGAAATGCAACCGCCGGCGGTCCGCCAGCGCTATGGACGTG
>DASXPQ010000304.1:0-3970 GCA_036493575.1 Pirellulales bacterium | reverse complement strand
CGAATCGAGGAGTTCGCCGGCCAGCGTCTTTCGTGTGGCACCGAGGAACTCGCCGAGTCCGCTGAAAAAGCCGCCAACCGCCGATTGCTTCAATTCCAAACTTCCCACGATGTCACTAATCGCGCCAGCCTCGGCCAGTTCCTTGGCTACATCCTGACTTAATTGAGTGATGTCCTCCGGGGAGGGCGACCGCGACAACCAATGGGCGTATTTGGGGGTCAGCTTCGCCGCGATTTTATCAATCTCAGCTTTCTCCTCCTTCCCCACAGGCCACTTCAAATCCCCGGCTTCACTCATCCTTTGGACCAACTGCTCGATGGCGTAGCGCACCAGTTGTGGCCCCAAATCACGCTCGGTATCCGAATACAGCCGCATCGCCAATAGACGCATCGTCTCGTCGAATCGTTCCAACGCTTTTTGAGCGGCATTGTTGATGATTTCTTCGCGATCAGTGGTCATGCGAGACTTACTGGTGCTCAGTTCGGTGGTTGTGACCGTGCCGCCGCGCAATGCACTTAACATGAATCCATTCGCCTCCAGGCGATCTAACACGCGTGTCGTTTGTGCGGCGGCATCTTTATAGCGCAGAACTCGCTTGGGCCAAAACTCTTTGGGTCGAAAATTAACGAACGTCTCGACCATATCAAGTGGGGCAGGATCGGTGGGCGTATCGGCGCGGCCCGCTTTGCCGACGACCGATTCCACTTCGGGAAAACCACGCAGCAGTGCATCGCGGGCTTTTAAGTCGTCGGCAGACTCAGTCACGCTGGCGCGGGGAACCGTAATGGGCATGTCGAGCGTCGTTCCTTCGTCCAGTGCTGGCATGAAGGCCACGCCAATCTTCGGGAAGTGATAGGCCCACATGCCAATCAGCACGAGGCTAGTCAGAGCAATTGTTCGCCAAAGCACGGCACTCTGAACACGGAACGCAAATACAAACAGCCCAATGACGAAAGCCGCCGTCATGCTGAAATAGAACCATTTCAACAGAGAAATTGCGCCCAACAGAGGAAGCGTAATCTCCCAGCCGCTTTTGTGCATCCACAGCCAGGCGAATCTGCCAGCCAGTGCAATCAACACACCGCCTGAGAGCAACAGCAGCAGGCCCACACTGGCACTATGTTTTCTCGCGCCTCTGGTGAAGATCACTGTCAACGATGCGACTAATGCGAACACGAGTAAGAAAGCCGTCTGCCATGCTTGCTCCGATGCGCCCTGCCCCACGACCGACTGCAATGGGAACATGCCGGCGGCGAGGATCAGCAGCACCGCAAACATCCACATCACGAGATTTCGCCTCGGTAGCGCCCAAGTAAGCAGCGGTTTGTAGATATTGATGAAGCTGCGAACGATCCAATTTTCCTCTTCGCTGCGCAGTCGGCCCTTGATGAATGTAGGAATCAGCGCAGGGACCAGCGTGACGGAGATTAGAGCTACCCCGATCATGGCGAAGCTCTTCGTGAAGGCCAGCGGATGAAACAGCTTCCCTTCGCGTCCGCTGAGCATAAATACGGGAATGAACGAGAGCAGCATAATCATCACGGAGAAAAAGATTGGCCGACCGACCGTGCGGCAGGGCTTAATAACCATTTCTCGGATGTCGCCAGTGACCTTTCGATCTCCAAAATGGTGCTTTAATTCATGGGTGGCGTTCTCGGTCATCACAATGGCCTGGTCGACCAAAATGCCGATCGAAATCGTAATCCCGGCCAGCGACATGATGTTGGCCTGAATGTCGATGATGCCAAACGTCCGCAACAACCACATCATCAGAAACGAGAACAGCACCGCTAGCGGCAGCGTGACGCAAATCACGAACACGCTACGGAAGTGCATCAGAATCAGCAGGATGGCAATGGAGGCGATGAGCATTTCGTGGCCCATCACTTCGGTCAGCGTGTGGATCGCGCCATGAATCAGCCGTGTGCGGTCGTAGGCGGCTACGATATGCACACCTTCGGGCAGTCCCGGTTGTAATTCTTCAATCTTCTCTTTAACGCGCTCGGTCACAGTCAACGGGTTCTGGCCGTGGCGCATTAGCACTGCGCCGCCGGTCATTTCGTTGCCATCTTTCTCGAACACGCTGCGACGAAACTGTGTGCCCAGTTGCACTGACGCGATATTGCGAACGTAGATCGGCGTTCCTTTGACTTCTTTGATGACCGTGTTCTCAATATCTTGCTTATCTTTGATCCAGCCGACACCGCGCACGATGTACTCGGCGTTGTTCTTCTGCACAACGCCACCCCCAGCGGGCATGTTGCTCTGACCCACTGCCGAATACAGATCGCCGAGTGTAATCCCGTACGCGCGTAAATCGTCTGGTCGCACGTCGATCTGATATTCCAGCGGCGTGCCGCCGACGATTGCCACGTCAGCCACGCCCGGCGCTGCATTGATTTGTGGGGCAATGTAGAACTTGTTGAGCGCCCACAGTTTGCCCGAATCAATGGGATTCGTGGGACTATCTTCCACCGTGTACCAGTAGATTTGTCCGAGCGCCGTGGCGTCCGGGGCCAAATACGGCACCACGCCCGCTGGCAAATAGGTATTAGCTTGGCTTAGTTTCTCGGTCACACGTTGGCGAGCAAAATAAAAATCAATGTTGTCGTCAAAGATAATCGTGATCATCGAGAAATTGAATTCCGACGACGACCGCACCGCTTTGACGCCCGCCAAGCCCTGTAATTTCCGCGACAGGGGATAGGTAATTTGATCCTCAATCTCGCGCGGGCTGCGCCCCATCCAGTCGGTGAACACGATGACTTGGTTTTCACTGAGATCGGGGATCGCATCGACCGGCGTGTTCAGCGTGGCATAGACGCCGGCCACGGTCAGCACCGCGGCGGCAATCAACACCAAAAACCGATTGCGGATCGAAAGTTCAATAATGCGTTCAATCATTTCATACTCATTGGGTCGATGAATTGGCTCGTTTCAATTCGGCTACTTTGGCCAGAGTCGCTTTCGGGTCCTTGATCGCTTCATCCTTGCACCCATCACAACACAGAAACACCGGTTGGCCTTCGATCATCAACTTGAAAGGTGCATCCATTGAACCAAGACGATTGCCCGTCACAGGACACGATCGTTGAATCTCAGCGAGCTTTCGATCTTCCGGCGACAATTTCGCCAGCGCCGCTTTGATTTCCGATTCACTATCGGAGTCGGTGGCAATTTCTGGTTTACCAGTCGCGGCTGGCACGGGGACTGTGACTGTTTCGGGTGTGGAGATTTCTGCCGATGTTTTATTTTTGAGTTCGGCAACTTTGGCCAGAGTCTCTTTTGGATGATCCAGTGCTTTTTGTTTGCAGCCGCTACAGCAGAGAAACACTGGCTGGCCATCGATCATCACCTTAACCGGCGGGCCCATCGAGCCAAGTTGATTACTGGTCAAAATCGGACAGAACTTTTGGGCCTCGGCGAGCTTGCGTTCTTCGTCCGAGAGCTTGGCGAGTGCGGCTTTGATTTTCGCGTGGGGATCGTCCGGCGTGGTGGGACGAACATTGCTGACGCTCGTCGTGCTTTTGGAGCCGCTGGAATTGCCGAAGTAAATCGAACCGGCGGCTGGATTCAAACGAGTTTCTGCATCGACAAGGAAGGAACCGCTGCTCACTACGGCGTCGCCTTCTTGCAATCCGTGCAGAACGGGGTAGAAAACCGCCCCCTCGGCATTGGTCATCTTGGGTCCGAGCGACACTTCAACCCCTTCATAAACGCCCGGCTCGGACTGCCGATAAACAATTTTCTGACTGCCTGTATCTATGACTGAACTTTCCGGTACCGCCAACACCTTCCCTTGTTCAAGCATTTCCTTGGCGTGGAGATCGGTGATGGCCTCAACCAGAGCCGGCACATCTTTCGGCATGACCTTAATGGCGACTTCTGCTGTGCCGCCAGGGCGCAGCTTGTGATCGGGGTTCGTCAGCTCAAACCGCACAGTGACGGTCCGCGAATCTTGATCGACGTG
>DASXPQ010000303.1:0-4658 GCA_036493575.1 Pirellulales bacterium | reverse complement strand
GCGTGCCATGTTCAAAAAATACGCCCAGCAATATCCGGAACTTGCCGCACAGTGGCAAAAGATGGAACGGCGCGAACTGCCCGACAACTGGGACGCCAATTTGCCCACGTTTGCGGCCGACGCCAAGGGAATGGCCAGCCGCAGCTCCGACGCCAAAGTGCTGAACGCCGTGGCCCAGGCTGTGCCATGGTTGTTGGGCGGCTCGGCCGATTTGGCTCCCTCGACGAACACCCTGCTGACGTTTGAAGGGGAAACGGATTTCGAGCCCGAAAAATACGGCGGCCGCAATTTCCACTGGGGCATCCGCGAGCACGGCATGGCGGCCGCGCTGAACGGTATGGCCCTGTCGAAACTGCGCCCTTTCGGCGCTACGTTTTATACCTTCTTCGATTACTGCAAACCGTCGGTCCGGCTTGCCGCTATCGGCCATTTGCCGGTGATTTATATTTTCACGCACGATTCCATCGGCGTCGGCGAAGATGGGCCCACCCACGAACCGATTGAACATTTAGCCGCCATGCGGGCCATTCCGCGCATCGTTTGTATTCGCCCAGCCGACGCCAACGAGGTCACCGAAGCCTGGCGCACGCTGATGCCGATCAACGATCGCCCCGTGGCGTTGATTCTCACGCGGCAAAATTTGCCGACGCTGGATCGAACGAAGTATGCACCGGCCACCGGTTTGGCTAAGGGCGCTTATGTGCTGGGTGATGCAGCCGGCGGTAAGCCGCGCGTGATTCTCATCGGCACCGGCAGCGAAGTTTCGCTCTGTGTGGCTGCTTACGAGAAACTCACCGCAGAAGGCATCGCTGCCCGCGTGGTCAGCATGCCGTCGTGGGTATTGTTTGAAATGCAGGATGAAGCGTATCGCAACAGCGTGCTACCGGCCGAGGTTACCGCCCGAGTGGCTTGCGAAGCGGCCGTGCGTCAAGGTTGGGATCACTACATTGGCATCAATGGACGGTTCGTCGGCATGCACGGCTACGGCGCCAGCGGGCCCGGCCCGGCGTGCTTCAAGCACTTCAACATTACGACGGAGCACGTGATGGCGGAAGCGAAGGCGGCGATTGAGACGTAACCGGCTAGTCGATGCGCGGAGATAAGGCGCCTACCGACCCAACAGTTTCACGCCCAGTTTTTTGGCGGCCGCGCGGAGCGGGGTATCTAGCGAGGCCAATGGCAAGCGGCGGCGCAAAGCCAGTTCCAAATACGCGACGTCGTAACTGGTCAGTCCATGCTGTCGGCACAGCGGCAAAATATGCTCAAAAGCCCGACTCGACGATTCATGATCAACCTCGATGTTCAGCGTGTTCAGCAACAAAATAAAAGCAGCTGATTTTTCGGGGGGAATTCGTTTGCGCCGTTCGGCAATGGACAAAACATTCGCAACTTCCAGAAACCACAAATCCGGAACAAGAACGGCTTCGGTGCGTAGCTTGTCGAAAACGCCCAAGGACGCGGGTTCTGCTTCATCAGGAAAACACCACGACATAGTGATCGAGCAATCGATGACCACGCTCGCGATCATCGGCGGCCTTCGTTGATCATGTCGCGAATTTTCAAACCGCCGAGCGATAATCCTTTAGCCATTTTGCGCCAGCTTTCAATAGCTGCCCTGCGCTCCTCGGGCGTGGATTTCTTTTTCACCGGCACCAATTTGGCCACCGGAGTGCCATGCTTGGTGATGGTGATTTCCTCGCCGCCGGCCACCTTTTCCAGTAGCTCGGATAGATGGGCCTTTGCGGCGTAGGCCCCAATAGTATTGCCCGATGGAATGGTCATCGTGGAAGTCTTAAGGGCGATTAAACTAGTCTATGACTAGTCTAAGTGATGATTCGTATCAGGTCAAATTCAAGTCAGGCTCCATTGGGGGGCCCTTCTGTAATTACGCCGGTAGGTCATCCCACGCCGGTCGCCACAGAGGTAGCTGAGGGAAAAGAATCTCGGCCAGTTGCAGCGCGCTATGGGTTGAATGCTGAACACGCCCGGCCAATGCCGCCTCTTGTGCGCGGCCGTGCCCTAAAGCCAGGCGGGTGAATTCTGCTCGATTCATCGTTAAATAGCTGCGACCCAACTTGCCGGTGCGCACTCGGAAACCGTGGTGCGTGTAGATCAATCGCCATTTGGCGCCATCCACTTGCAACCCTAACTCCGTGCCGCGGGCCAGTCCTGCGTGTTTGGCTCGGCATTCCAATTCCGGCGCCAGGATGGCCAGAAATTTGAGCGGATCGATAATCTTCATCATGAACACTTCATTCTTATCTGCTTCCTGATTCTGATGCACGCCGCCCGCCGCCACAATTAGCCGATGCAATGCATGGTTCGGCGGCGCGTTAAGCACCAGTTCTTGCCGGTCGTGCTCGATGGCGTCGCTGCAAGCGCGGGCCAGCAATTGTTGATTCGCCGTGGGATGATTGGGCGCCGTGAGCAATTCAACCACGCGCTCTTGCCGCAGCACCGCATAACCAACGATTGGAGCAATGGTCTCTTCCAATTCCAGCTTGTCGGGCCCATCGAGCGCCACGAGCAGCGAATCGTACGCTTTGCGGCCAACCAGCCAGCGCCAATACGCTTCAGTGCGCTCCAGCGGACCATAACCACCCTGAGTGTGCTGCCGATAGATTCGCATGAGCGCTGGCATTTCCACATGTCGCCACAACCGAATATTTAATGGTCTTGCAGAAGGCAACGCAGGCTCGCTATGCAGCAGAGCCAACACCTCGCGGGCTTTCGCTTGTGAAGAACAGTGCCGCCCGCACAATCCCCAGCCGGCACGATGAAAGAACCGCGGGACGCTCGTCCGCACCAACCCCAGTACCGCGCCGCTCTCGGCTACACGCTGGTCCGCCTCTTTCAATAGCCGCATGGCAAATCCCTGATTACGAAACTCCGGCAGCGTACCCAGCCAATGATAGCCTGCCACCGGCAGCGCTAATTGGCCAAACAGCATTGTGCGATGGGTTAGCTGCAAGTGCGACAATACTCGAAAGCCGCGTTTTACCAACAGTCGATCGTGCGGCTCATAAAACGGATCCTCCGTTTGCAGATAAAACTCTTCCCGCGAGGGATTTTGAAAAATCGCCAGCAGCGTGTGATAAACGGCCGCATGATCGCCGCTGCGTCCCAGCACTAAGCGAACTTCGCCCGGCGCTACGGATTCCGAAAACACGTCTTGCGGCAGTGGCATGCGCAACGTGTCGCCCAACCGCGCTGGCTTGCCCAACGAAGTCGTCCGAAGCGAGACTTTGCCTTCTCGACGATCTGCCGCCGCTGAATTCGCAGAAGAGGTGTGTCCGTTTACAATCGGGCGGCTGATTTTGCCACGAAGGTGCGCCGCTTTAGGCTGGACGCGCGCGTTCTTAACAGATCCTTTGGCAAACTTTATCTTGACGCTGCGAAGATCGCGATCGCCTGGCTTCGGTTTTGCCGCTTTGCCACGGGCCGAATTTGCCGTTGGCTTCCGAGAATGATTCGACGAATTAGCATGGCGGCCCACCGGTGCCGTCCGTGATTTTCCCCGTTGCACTGCCGTCGTCGGCCCACTGGCCGCCCTAAGACTCGTGGCCGCTGACCTCATCATGAATCCCTTCTGATGGAGATAACGATCCTTCCGCTGGGCGTAACTTAACCGCTCCGGTCAGAGATTTCCAGCACCGAGAGCAAAAATTTTGTCAAGATCGTTTCCGGAAACAGGGCGAAGGCGTATTCGCGCGACCCCAGCAGGCGCTCCCAACGCTGTTGTTCGGCCCGCTGATTCGCTTGAGAAGTCCACGATTCCTGCAGCGCCGCCACGGCAGGCTGCAGCGCTTCGTTCGCCTGCCGAATGGCACGACAGCGCTCGCGGGCGTTGGCAGGATTTTCCTCGATGGCTAGTAGGCGGCGCTTTTCGGCGATCAACGCAGCAGTTTTCTGATCCACCGGCACTTCCCCGGCGCTCACTTCTAGAAATCTTTCCGGATGGAATTCCAATTCGCGAATCCGCTGCCGCATTTGCTGAACGTCTTCAGTCGGCGCTGCGCCGCTGGCAATCGGCAAATGCAAAGTTCCTGATACCACCATATATCCCGGCGGCGTGAGGCCAAAAAACCGCTCGATAATCCGATCCGTTAGCTGGTCGTACTTGGCGCCCCCGATGCCGTGGATAAATAAATCGCCCAAGAGCAACCGGGCAGCCATCGTGGTAATCAATGCGCGGGTCCGCAAACGGATTCCCTGTTCCGTCAATGCACCCAATTGCTCGACCGCTGCTCCGGCATCCCCTTCCGGCGTAACCGACAGAGCAACTTCGATTTGGTCCCGATCGGAAAGAACGAGTTCATCGCCGCGCAGGCGTACATATAATGGGCGACGCCGCGGGTCCGCTTCCGACCAAATCCAGAGCGGCGCTTCCAGCCAATTGTCGATGCTATCCAATTCCGGCACCGGATGGGCTGCCGAGCGCACTTTGTGCTCTCGGCGATACTCCAACAGCGCCGAGTTGTAGGTGTCCCAAAATCGCGGCAATTGGGTGAGCAGGTGAACGATGAACCACCGCATTGCCGGCAGATCGCACACGTGGCTTTGCGGAATCTCCAGCGTCTGGAGTCCCCAATTACCCTCGCATTGATGCCGGGCTTGGGAAACTGCCGCCCCCACATTATTAACTTCACGAGACCGCG
>DASXPQ010000302.1:0-4556 GCA_036493575.1 Pirellulales bacterium | reverse complement strand
GAAAACGAAAAAAGCGAGAAGACCGAAAGCGGTAAGAGCGAATCTGCCGCCACGCCCAAAGACAAAGCCTCCAGCTAACGTGAGGCTGTAAGCAATCTTATCTGCGCATTAATCAGCTCGCGCTTCGCCGAAAGAAAACCTCGACCTCGAATTGCAATCGCCGATAGGGCTCCAACGAGCACCAGCGCCACGCTGCTCGGTTCTGGAACCGGGGTCAGTAAAAAAGCATGGTTCTCGAGGTTGAACTGGCCGTACCCTGTAATTTGGCCGGCGTCGTTGATTCCGTTACCCTACCATAGTCGCCAACCAGACAGCGGATCGATTAACGTGTTCAAATCGATCATGCCCTTGCCAGCTTCGTACAGGAACGCGCAATTCGCTAAGCTATTCGTCAGAGATATTCCCGTAACCTGTCCGCTGTTGTTGATTGCAAGTCCCTGGCTATACGGTCCTCCGAGTGATCCCAAGTCGTGCATCACTCCGTCGTACAAAAAAGCGTGAGTTCTTGCATCACTTATTGTGTCTGAATAACCGGTAACCTCGCCTCTGTTGTTAATGCCATATCCTTGGCTATTCGTTCCTCCGAGCGTTCCCAAGTCGTGCATCACTCCGTCGTACAAAAAAGCGTGAGTCGAAGAAGCCGCATTATTCCAATAAGAATATCCTGTTACTTGGCCATTATCGTTAATGCCAAAACCAAAACTTTGGTAGTGATTTCCACCAAGCGATCCCAAGTCGTGCATCGTGCCGTCGTACAGAAATGCGCGCCCCGACGGTGTCTCATCAGTATCCGATGTCCCCGTCACCTGACCGCGGTTGTTAATTGCATGTCCAAAACTATTCACTCCCCCAAGTTTTCCCAGATCGTGCATCGTGCCGTCGTATATGAAGGCATGAACGCCGTCTATCGCATCAGCCTCACCTGTCACCATTCCGCTGTCGTTAATGCCATACCCATAGCTTGAATCTCCACCAAGCGTTCCCAAATCGTGCATCGTGCCGTCGTACAAGAAGGCATGCGACGAAGTTAATCCCTCCCCGGTAGAATAGCCGGCTATTTGTCCGCTTGCATTGATGGCTAATCCTTGGCTGGTTCCACCATGTTCGGTATTGTAGCGTCCCTCTAGAGCTCCCAAGTCAGTAACCGTATATCGAATCTCAGCCCGCGCAGTGAGTGGCGAGAGCGCGCACCAAGAAAGAAGTGCAACTGCGACGCAAACCGCTCGCAACAATATGTTCATGGACATTTTCCACTACTCACAATGAACAGCAAGTGACAGAGGCGAAGTATAGCGCAACCCCCCACCCGGGCTTCTAATCACTTCGAGGGGGGTTTTGCAGGCCTCGGCGGGACATTTAGCAAAGTAGCGGGCTCTACCGCCGCCGCAGTACAAACAGCGCATCCACCAAATCGTTGTCCAGCTTTTGCGGCTCGTCGATTTTGTACCAGAAGTCGAACACCTCGACCAATTCCCACTGCGGCACGCTCTTGAACAACTGCTTAATCTGCGCTGCTGTATACAAACGGTAATCGAATTCGTCGCGCAACCGCTGCACTTTTGTGGCCGATTCCAACTTCGCCGATTCCAACTTCACTGCGCCGGCTTTCTTCGCCCCCTTCGCCTGGCCATTTCCGCTCGGTTTGCCATTCGCACGGTGCTTGCCGTTTGAATTACTGCCGAATTCGCGCACCAGCACGTTAATCCGCAGCCGTTCCACGCGCCGCTTGGAGTCCGAAGCCACAATCCGCAGCGTCGTCGTCACCTTCGTGCGGCCCCGCTCCCCTGTCCAGCGCTCCACGCAATACGGCTCAATTCCCGGCGGCGCCAAATGCAAACCCAAAAAGAACAGTCCGCCCGGCCGCACCGCTGCCGCGGTACTCTGCAAAAAACTTCGCGCTGCAATTTCCGTCGTCAGCACGCGAAAACTGTTGTACGTGCAAAACGCGCTGTCGAATTTTTTCGGCACCCGATACCGCGTCATGTCGGCCTTATATGCTGTCCCTTTTAGCTTCCGGCGTTTCAATTCCCGGCGCAAATAATCCACCGACGGCTGGCTCAAATCAAAACCCGTCAAGTCATATCCGCGCCGCGCCATCTCCACTACCAATCGACCGCTGCCGCACGCCGGTTCCAGCAGCCGCTTGACCGGAAACTTGCACCATCGCTTAAACGCCTTCTCAAAAAAGTCAGCTTCTTGCTTGGTGACATCTTGGAAACCAATTTCAAACCACTCGGGATGGTCAAACCACGATTCAATCTGCACGCCGTTATTCTTCATGGATGGCACTTTAAATTCACTGGGTTACAATCTTCGAAAACGGACCACCATCTATAGCCGAAGAGCCACAATCTCGCAATGACCACTCGTCGCTGGCTCAACCGCACCGTCTGGGGAATCGTGCTCGCCACGTTCCTCTCCGACGTCAGTCACGAAATGGCCACGGCCGTCCTCCCCGACTTCATCAAGTCCGTCGGACTCGGCGCCATGGCGCTCGGGCTCATCGAAGGTCTCGCCGACTTGCTCGTCAGCTTCTCCAAACTTGGCGGCGGAATCCTGGGCCATTACGTCCACCACAAAAAACCCTGGACCGCACTGGGATACCTAATCACCACCGTTTGCACCGCCGCCATCGGTTTCACCAAAACCTTGGCTGCCATGGTCACGCTCCGCACCGTGGCTTGGGCCGGCCGCGGTTACCGCTCGCCTTTGCGTGATTTTTTATTGGCCGATGCCGTCGAAAAAACCCATTACGGCCGCGCCTACGGCTTGGAACGGGCCGGCGATATGCTCGGCGCCATGGTTGGACCGTTGTTAGCCGCTGCCATGATCTGGCTACACGTCGATCCGGCAACCATTATCAAATTCGGACTGATCCCCGGTATCCTTGCCGCCGCCTCAATGTTCTTCATCGTTCGGGAGCGCGGCGAGGGGAAGTCTCAGGCCGACGCTCACGCAAAAAAAGAGCAGCCGGCATCCGCTATCAATTTCGCAACGCTTCGAAAATTCCCATCCCTGTACTGGTGGATGCTCGGTGGCGTGCTGATCTTCGGCATCGGCGACTTTTCTCGCACGTTCCTTGTTTTGCTGGCCGCCACCGCGCTGCAAGGCGGTAACGGTGCCTCCACCAGCCTTGCTGCCGGCGGCACAGCCATCGTTCATTACGCGGCCCTGCCCATGCTGCTCTACGCCATGCATAACGCCGTCAGCGCCGTTGCCGCCTATCCAGTCGGTCATCTCGGCGACCGCCGAGCCAAAATGCCGCTGCTTGTTGGCGGCTATGTCCTGGGAGTCCTCACCAACATACTGCTCGCCGTGGCGAGCGGCTCCATCGGCTGGCTCGTGCTGATTTTTGTTTTCTCCGGCACCTACATCGCCGTAGAAGAAACACTGGAAAAAGCCGTCGTCGCGGAGCTAATCCCGCGCGAAGTTCGCAGCCTGGGCCTGGGTATCCTCGCCTGCGCAAACGCCGTCGGCGACATGGCTTCCAGCATCTACGTCGGTTTTATGTTGCAGGCCGGTCGCCCGAATTGGGCCTTTGGAGTCGCCGCCGCGTTCGGCGCAGCCGGCGTCGCCTGGATGCTCTTTCTCTTACCGCGCACAGAACGAACGATCGCCGCTCGTTAACAGCTACGCTTGCAGAATATGGTCAATGCTGCGCAATTCCTCGGCGCTAAACTGCAAACGATCCAGCGCCCCGACAGCATCGTCGATTTGCTCCGTACGGCTGGCACCGATCAGCACGGTCGTCATCGCCTTATCCCGCAGCACCCACGCCACCGCCATCTGCGCCAATTTTTGCCCCCGCTTCTTCGCAATCTCATTCAGCTTGCGAACTTTATCAAGCATTTCCTTCGTAATCTGCTCCGGCTTCAAAAATCCGTGCGCCTTGCTTGCCCGCGATCCGGCCGGAATGCCCCCCAGGTATTTGTCCGTGAGTAACCCCTGTGCCAACGGCGAAAACGCAATACAGCCCACGCCTTCGGCTGCCAACAAGTCTAACAGCTCGTCTTCGATCCATCGCACCAGCATGCTGTACTTCGGCTGATGAATCAAACACGGCGTTCCCAGGTCGCGCAAGATCTTAATTGCCTTGCGCATTTCCGGAGGCTGGTAGTTCGACACGCTCGCATACAGTGCTTTGCCGCTGCGCACAATGTGATCCAAAGCCCTCATCGATTCTTCCAGCGGCGTCTCCGGATCAGGCCGGTGATGATAAAAAATGTCAACGTAATCAAGTCCCATCCGCGCCAGGCTCTGATCCAAACTGGCGATCAGATACTTGCGCGATCCCCAATCGCCGTACGGCCCGTCCCACATCGTGTAACCGGCCTTAGACGAAACAATCAGTTCGTCCCGATGTGGCTTTAAGTCGCTCTGCAGGATCCGACCGAAATTGCGCTCCGCCGAGCCTGGCGGCGGACCGTAATTATTTGCCAGATCAAAGTGTGTGATCCCACGGTCGAAGGCGTGCAGCACCATCGCCCGGCTGTTTTCAAAATCGTCCACATCGCCGAAGTTGTGCCACAATCCTAGCGACACCGCCGGCAATTTCA
>DASXPQ010000301.1:0-3517 GCA_036493575.1 Pirellulales bacterium | reverse complement strand
AAAGACCCGTCGATCAACGGTACACTCGATGCTCTTCAAAACTTCTTCAACAACTTTGCGCAGCCGAATCCGCTGGGGGCGAAACCCGTGATGAATCAAAACGTGATGCAACCACCTGCGGCGGCGGCCAAACTGCCGAATGTCAAAGGCGCGGATACCACACAGGCGAGCCGCGCGACGCCGGCCGCGAAGTGATGTTCTTAATACGGCATTAGGATTTCGTCGGGATGCAATCCTCCGATTGATTTGAAACCGCCGTCGGCGATGGTTTGGCCGAGTTTGGTTACGGTTTTAAAGTATCGATCCGTCGGCGCACGGCCGGTTAGTTTGCGGGTGAGGTCTTGACAGAGCACGTCGGCGGCGGTCCGGACGACTTCGTCGTTGGATCGGGCCGCATATAGACTGGTGCACAAGATTGTCACCGCGTCTTGAATTTGCTGCGAGAGATAGGCCATGCGGCATTGACGGTCGGCCAGGGCCAGTTGATGTTTGCGCATCACGCCGTCGATGATTAGCGGCGAGTGATCGAGGCGGTTGGCGGCGAACTCGGCGTGCGTTTTCAATTCGGCCGGCATGTTGGTGGGGAGTTGCGACAAGCGTTTGCGGCTGAGTTTTTCCGAAAACAGCCATTTGAAATAGGGTCCGATCGCGCCGCGCAGTGCCCAGGCGTGGGCGGGATTAAGCGGATTGGGTTTTTTGATGCCGGCGGCTGCCAGGGCTTTGCCGATGGGCTCGTAAAATTTCATGCCGTGCTGCTTGACGAGCGACTTGAAGAAGGCCATGCCGAGCATTTCACCTTCCCCTTCGTAGATGCAGGGGGCTAGGAACTCGTGGATGTTGTCGCCGAGCATGTGGCCGTGAAGGAAAGAGCGGCCGCCGTGGGTTTTCATGAACAGGTCGACAGCGGCTTCTTTTTGGGATTCGCTGCCGAAGATTTTGGCAATGATGCACTCCATTTCGCCACGATAACCCTGGTCGAGCAGACCGGCGCACCATTGGACCAAGGCATCGCAACCGACGATTAGGGCGGCCATGCGGCCGAGGCGACGTTGCACCAATTCGCGGCTGGCGATTTCGCCGCCGTAGGTTTTGCGGAAGTGGGCCCAGGGAATCATGCTGGCCATCATTAGCCGCATGGCGCCAGCGGCGTTGGCACACAGCGCGACACGGCCGAGGTTCAGTCCGTGATATGCGATCGTTAAACCATCGCCGCGCGGTGGATTCAATAAGTTCTCCGCTGAGACGCGGAAGTCCTTGAAAATGATTCCCTGGTTGTAGGTGTGCTTCAGAGCGTAGAGGCCATATTTGCGTAGCTGGAAATGTTCGTTTTCTTGATCGGGCAGATCGCAGACCAGGACGGCAGGGCGATCGTCGATCAGGCAGACCAGGCCGATGGTGCGGCCGGGGACGACGTTCGTGATAAAGAGCTTTTCGCCGTTGACGACGAAGTCGTTGCCGACGCGGTCGGCACGGGTTTTCAAGGCGGTGAGGTCGGAGCCGGCGCCGGGCTCGGTGAGGGCGAAGGCGGAGAGTTTTTGTCCGCTGGCGAGCTTCGGAAGAAATCGTTGTTTCTGTTCCGGCGTGCCGAAGGTGCGGACGGGATCGACTGCCCCGATGCAGCCGTGGACGGATGCCAGGCCAGCGACCGTTGGATCGATCATCGCCATCCGGGTGAGGAAGGTGGCGAAGGAGGTGAAGGGGGCGCCGCTGCCGCCGTGCTGTTTGTCGACGAGTAGGCCCCAGTAGCCGGCGGCGGCTAGATCAGTGAAGACCTGGTTGGTGATTTTTTTGTTGGCGTCGAGGAGGCTGCCAGCCTCGCGGTGGCGGCGGACGACGTCGAGCGAGTTTTGCATGACGCGATCGACGTCGGGGGGCGTGCTGGGGGGCTGGCTGTGGAATAGATCGAGCGGCAGCTCTCTTTCCCAGACGGCACGGTGAATGGGGCTGTTGGCGGTTTGGAAGCGGGCGGCGAAGAGCTCCTCGACCTGGTCATCGGCCTTGTCGACGGCGCCCATGCGGCGGGCTTCCTCGTCGCTTTTGCCGCCGAGCTTCATGGCGGTTTCGGCGAAGGAGGCGCCCTCGCGGGTGGGGGCGTTTAGTTCAGTCGCTGGTGTGGGACGCAGAGTTTCGGGCATGGGGAATCCTGTCGAGTTTCGCCGGAGTGCGCGGAATGGGTGGCAATCAATTATAGGGCACTGGGTAGATAGGATTGAGAGCAAAATTGGGCCACGCGAGTGAGTGGAGGAGTGTTGAGTTTTGTCGGTTTTGTCGCGGATTTTTATTTCGCGGACAGAATGGGTTGATTTTGTCAGGGGCGAGGTGATTTGGGTTCGGTGAATTCGCGATGGTGGCAGATTTCTTGGGTGACAGAAGGGAGTGAGTTTACGTCGCAGAGTATGCATTTTCGGTGAATTGTTGGCAGGGTTTGTCACTGGTCAGTGATTGATGTTCAGTTGGCGACAATGCTGGTCAGAGCTGATGATTACGATACATATGAACACTATTGGTAGTATTGGTAGCCTAACAAAGCTTGTGGCCCAATTTCAAGGAAAATTTTGAGGGCAAAGCATGCCTATGCCGAGCCGTCTCGGCACGCCGGGATGCACCCGAGGCTCGACTTCGGCCACCCGGCGTGGGCGCCGGGGCTAAACCGCAAGCGGAGAGCATGAAACCTTCGAGTTGTTTCCACGGATTTCCTGGAGGCGCCTGAGAAAAATTTCGTAGCTATTGACACCGGCAGCGAACGCTGATAATTGTTATAGACAGACAGTCTGTCTTAGAAGGATATCCAGCATGAAACTTGAACCTGTGACCGAGGGCGAGCTTTCGATTTTGGAAGTGATCTGGGCGGAAGAAGCACCCACTAGCCGGGACCTTGCTGTCGCCATTTACGAGCGGGTTTCGGATTCCAAAGTGGCTTCCGTGCAGAAGCTGCTGGAGCGATTGGAAGCAAAGGGATATGTGGGCCGCGATCGGCGGGCAAGAGCTCATCGGTTTCACGCGCTGGTTGCACGAAAGGAGTTTCTGCAACATGAATTGCGACAATTAGCAGACCGGCATTGCGGAGGAGCGATTGCACCTTTGGTGACGGCATTGTTGCGAGCGAAGGGGGTTTCCAAAAAGGAACGGCAGCAGCTTCTACAACAGATCGATGAGCTGTGGCCCGAGGAAAAATGAATCCACCATTCCGCCTGTCAACTGCGAGGCATGCATGAATACTTTCTGGGAACTGATGGCCAGCAACGCTTTGGTGGCCACAGCATTCGCGATTGGAACGGCAATTGTGAGCCGGTTTTGGAAGAATTCCGCCGCCATTCATTTACTGTGGGTGGCGGTGCTGGTGAAGCTGTTTACTCCACCCGTGATGAGCGTTCCGCTGGCCGTAAATTGGCTTTCGCCGGGTGTTCATTCTGAAGTAGATGCCACAGATTTACCAGCCGCAGGAGCGGATGGGTTCCAGGCGACTGATGCGAGTACAGCCGTCAATCGCCTGGAGGCGGAGTTTGCAGGTGGGGCT
>DASXPQ010000300.1:0-1548 GCA_036493575.1 Pirellulales bacterium | reverse complement strand
TTCATGTTGAGAGCGCATCACAGCAAGTCAGACCACTCTGCGATTCGGATCTATTGAGTATAAACGGCCTCTCTCATTTGAAATGTTTGCGAATCTGTGCGGAGCCCGATACAGGACAGATCACGGATGCCGGGGTAAGACACCTGGCAGGTTTGAAAAATCTCGAAATCCTCGATCTCAATAATCAACCGATTACAGATGAAAGCATTGCTGTGCTGAGTCGCTTAAAAACAATCGAATTTCTTGATTTGAGCGGGACCAACCTCACTAACGCCGGCTTGGCAAAGCTTCGAACGAAACTTCCTCGTACACGGATCTTTTCTAACGGTGGGGAATTCCAGTCGCCACATTAAGGCCGACGTACTTGGTTGACTCCCATACTTCCTCATGCGCTAATTGTTAACGTTGCTGGCTGGCGGTATAAATTCGCTGGGGGAGCCGGCGTAACTCGCCGCAATTGGTTCGTTCACCGTGAGGGGATCCAGCTCACTATGCGCACTATTCAAATTTCCGCGCTGCTTTTCTGCGCGTTATTTGTCGTTATCGGTTCGGTGGCTCGCGCCGATCAATCGACACCGTCAGGTAATTCCACGAATCCCCCGACCGATCTTTCCGGCCAGTGGCGTTTCGCCATGGACCGCGATGATGGCGGCGTGAAAGCCGAGTGGTTCAACCGCGAGTTGGCCGCGCACATTCAACTGCCCGGCATTTTGCAATCGCAAGGTTATGGCGATGAAATCGGCATCGATACGCCTTGGGTGGCCGCTTTGCCGCGCGACATGCGGTGGTACTTGCTGCCACAGTACAAAGCCTATACCACGCCGGGAAACATCAAGGTGCCCTACTTGTCGCAGCCGCCGCGGCACTACTTGGGCGTGGCGTGGTATCAGCGCGATTTGGAAATTCCCGCCGCCTGGCAAGGCAAGCACATTCACTTGCTGCTAGAGCGGCCGCGATGGGAAACGACGGTTTGGGTCGACGACAACAAAATTGGTTCCAACAACAGCCTGGTGGCGCCCCATGAATACGAACTTGGAATTCTCACGCCGGGCAAGCATCAGCTCACTGTGCGCGCGGACAACCGCATGAGCGTGGTGCCGAAATATCGGCCCGATGGGCATAGTGTTTCCGATGCGCTTGGCGCTACCTGGAATGGCATCGCGGGTCGCATTGAACTTTCTGCTACAAGCCCCGTTTGGATCGACGATGCACAGGTGTTCCCGAACGTGGAAAAAAATTCCGCGACAGTGCGAGTGCAAATTGGCAATTTAACTGGCAAGCCGGGGACGGGCACGTTGGAAGTAGTCAATGGCGAAGATGAGTTGCTGCGCCACTCGGTGCCCGTCCAATGGGATACCGTCGGTGGAACGGCGGCATTGGAAATTCGGCTAGGAAAGTTTGGCCATGTTTGGGATGAATTTCATCCGGTGCTCCAACACATTACCGTCAAGTTGAAGGGCGACAGCCGTAACGAAAAGAGCGCCGACGACAGCCGACAGATTACGTTCGGCGTGCGGGAAATCACCACGAAGGACAAAGACTTTATTC
>DASXPQ010000299.1:0-8850 GCA_036493575.1 Pirellulales bacterium | reverse complement strand
ACATCTTTCTTATCATGTAGAGGAATGCGTCGATGAAGTTCGGGACTTTCCGTTGGAAGGCTGTGTCGCTGGGTGGAACCACATTGATTGGATGCGCCCTGTTGGCATGCCTAGCACTGGCGGGCTGTAGCAAAAATGACTCCGCGGCCGATAAGCCTGCAGACGCCGGCAGTGCTCCAGCGGCCAATATATCTGGGGCCAATAGCGCGGACCAGACGACGCCCGCCGCAGATAAAGGATCGAACAAGCAAAACCTGCTCGAAGAAAAACGAGTGCCGGCTGCGACGTTGGTGGACCAGATTAATGTCGACGAATTGTATCCAAATAAGAAGGTGCATGTTCACCGTCAAGTGAAGCGTTACAGCGACGACACGCTGGTTAATCACGGACTTTATTCCAGCTTCTACTTAAGTGGGCAAAAGTTGGACGAAGGAAACTATATTGACGGCATAAAGGACGGGCAGTGGAAGTTGTGGCACGAAAACGGCCAGCTTGCCAAGACAGAGAATTACGTCGGCGGCAAGCTTGAGGGGCAATGGTCGATGTTCGACCCCAAGGGCGTAAAGCGGAATGACGTGAGCTACAAAGCAGGCAAACGTGACGGCAAGTGGATTACCTATGGCGACGACGGCAAGCAAATTCGCGAACAGGTAGAATATCGCGACGGCAAACTAAACGGAACTAATACACAGTGGGACGCCGACGGAAAAAAAACCGTGGAGACCCATTTTGAAAATGGTCAATTGCAGGGCCTGCAGGAGTCGTGGTTTCCCAATGGGCAGTTGTCTCGGCACGCGGAATTTAAAGACGGTAAGCCGAATGGCACGTTGATCCGTTGGAACGAAAAAGGAGAGAAGCTTCTAGAAGAAAAATATGCCGACGGCAAGCTGGTGCGCACGCCCTCAGCCACCGGTAAGTAATGCTTAGCGTGCCGCGGCGTGCACTAGATTCGAAAATGGCAGTCGAATTATTGGTGCTTGGACGATAGAATCCTACAGACCATCGGGCTAATATTCCCAAGGCCCCATACAAGACTGGGCGGCGCACGACCTGAGACCCGCGAAATTATCGAATGGAAAACAATAAACCGTTGATTCCTGGCCCGACGTCTGGACAGCCGATCAGGCCGCGCGTTCGGCCGGCCACGCTGTGGCTCATGGTGGCCACCCTGGTGCTGTTGGCATTTTTGGTTTTCAACCACGGCAACGGCAATCGCTCGGAAATCACTTACGATTTCTTCTGGAAGCAATTAAAGGCCGACAACATTGTCGAAGTCACCTTCGATAATCAAGCGATGCTGACAGGCCGCTTTAAAAAAATCCCGGAGCAGCCGCCCAAGGCGGCCAGTACACCGGACGATTCGAAATTTGAAAACTGGTTTGGCGCGGCGAAGCGGGAGGCGCTACAGCAAAACTTCAGCGTAGTTTTGCCGCCGGTGGAAGATCGCGAATTGATGCCAACCCTGCGCGAAAAAGGTTTGCTAATCAAAGCCGATGCGCCGTCGGACAGCAACTTCATCTACTTAATGGTGTACCTGTTTGTGCCGCTGCTGCTCTTAGGCGGATTGTGGTTCATGCTGCGCCGGACGCGGGATCAATTTTTGGGTGGCGGGATTTTATCAGGCTTCACCAAGAGCCCGGCCAAGCGCTACGAGGAATTGAAGAAGCCGATTACGTTTAACGATGTGGCCGGCTTGGAAGGCGTAAAGAATGACCTGCAGGAAATAGTTGAGTTTTTGAAGGCCCCGGAAAAATTCACGCGCTTGGGCGGCCGCGTGCCCAAGGGGGTGTTGCTGATGGGTCCGCCGGGAACTGGCAAAACGCTGTTAGCGCGAGCGGTGGCGGGCGAAGCGGGCGTGCCGTTCTTTTCGATTAGCGGATCCGAATTCATTCAAATGTTTGTCGGCGTGGGCGCGAGCCGGGTGCGCGATATGTTCAAGACAGCGAAAGAGGCTTCGCCGTGCATTTTGTTTATCGATGAAATTGACGCCGTGGGACGGGTTCGCGGCGCGGGTTTAGGCGGCGGACATGATGAGCGCGAGCAAACGTTGAATCAAATCCTGAGTGAGATGGACGGATTCAGTCAAACAGAAGCGGTGATTGTGCTGGCGGCCACGAATCGTCCGGACGTGCTTGATCCTGCGCTGCTCAGGCCAGGTCGATTCGATCGGCACATTACGGTCGATCGGCCGAATCAACGAGCCCGCGTGGCGATTTTTAAAGTTCACACCCGCGACGTGCCGCTGGCGGCTGATGTGAGTTTGGAACGGTTGGCCGCAGGCACGGTGGGGTTAACCGGTGCGGATATTCGCAACTTGGTGAACGAGGCGGCGCTGTGGGCCACGCGCAATGGCAAAGATAAAGTCGAGATGAATGATTTTGAGTTCGCGCGGGACAAAATTTTAATGGGACCGAAGCGCGATGAGCTTTTAAGCGGCAAAGAGAAGAAAATGACCGCCTATCACGAGGCCGGTCATGCGTTGCTGGCTTGGATTTTGCCCGGGATCGATCGGCTGCACAAAGTGACTATTATTCCCCGCGGACGAGCATTGGGCGTGACGCAACTGTTGCCCGAGGAAGATCGACTCAATATTGGGCAATCGGAACTGCACAGCCGGCTGATATTCATGCTGGGCGGCCGGGCCGCCGAAAAACTAGTGTTCAACGAATTCAGCGCCGGGGCTGAGAACGATTTGGCGCAAGTCACAAAACTTGCCCGAAAGATGGTCGCGCACTGGGGAATGAGCGAAAAGGTTGGTCCGGTGGCTTACCGGACCAGCGAGGAACATCCGTTCCTTGGTCGGGAAATTGTGGAACAGCGCGAATTCAGCGAAGACAGCGCGCGTGTGATCGACCAAGAGGTGTCGCGCATTCTGCATGAGGCCGATCAGAAGGCGAAGGACTTGCTTGGCCAGCATCGGAAAAATCTAGAAGCGCTGGCCACAGCGCTCGAGCAGCGCGAAATTCTGGATGATGTGGAAGTGGAAGAAATCATCGGTCCTTCGGCAAATCCGCGGCTCATCTCCAACGGCCAAGCCGGCAATGGGAAACCGGTTGACGCATCGAAAACCGATAGCCAAACGGCTAGTGGGCCGGTGTAAAAGTCTTTCGCCGACGGTAGCAAGTGGGACGAATAGATAAGCGCTTTACTCGTAGCGCAGGGCTTCGATCGGATCCAACCGCGAAGCCTTCCATGCCGGGTAGAACCCAAACACGACGCCGACGGTAACTGACACGACGAAGGCGGCGATGATGGCGGGGATGGAAATTTGCGTGGGGAAGTGGGCGAAGTGCTTCACCATGACCGAAGCGAGCCGGCCCAAAGCGATACCCACCAGCCCGCCAAACAAACTCAAGATAACGGCTTCGATCAAGAATTGGCGCAGAATGTGGTAGGACCGTGCGCCGACGGCCATGCGCAGGCCGATTTCGCGCGTGCGTTCGGTGACCGAGACCAGCATGATGTTCATGATGCCGATGCCGCCGACCAACAGCGAAATGCAGGCCACGATGAGCAGCAATCCGCCCATCAAGCTGGATTGCTGGGTCATGGTTTTGGTTAATTCGGTCATGTCGCGAATGTTAAAGTCGTCGGGCTCGTCCGGCCGTAAACGATGGCGCTCGTGCAGGAGTGAGGTGATTTGATTGATTGCGTCTGGAACATCCTCGGCAGAGGCCGCCACGGCGACGATGGTGTCGACATTGACAAAGCGGACGGGCTGCGGCCGGTCGGCTTGCTCGGTGGCTGAAGGCACAGGATACAGTGCCACCGCGCCGGGATATAAATTGCTGAGCGTGTTGACGGTGGTGGTCGGACTCGTCGTGCCCGTGGCAGCAGTCGCGGCGGCACTTTGGTTCACGTTTTGGGCATTAGTGCCGGCGACGCGGTATTTAATTGTGCTCCAGGGGGCGAGGACGATATCGTCCTGATCCTGACCGAAAGTGTTCGACCCCTTGCGGCTGAGGACACCCACCACACGCAAAGAAACATTTTGCACGCGGACGGTCTTACCGACCGGCGATTCACCTTGGAATAATTCCCGTCTTAGAGTTTCTCCAACGACGCAAACCCTGTTGCCATTGAGAACGTCACGATCGGTGAACATCTCTCCGGCATCGAGATCTTTCCAATCGCGCACTTCAAGATATTCCGGGGTGGTGCCAAACATGTTCGCGGGAACCCAGTTGCGGTTGCCGTATATTACTTGCGCGCGAACGCGGACCAGGGGTGCGACAGCCTTGACGGCGGAACATTGGCGGCCGATTTCGTCCGAGTCGCGCGGGGTCAGCGTGAGCACACTGCCAACGCCAAAACTAACGCCGCCGCTGGTGGCTGCGCCCGACTGCACGAACAGGCTGTTGGCGCCCATGCTGGCGATTGATTCCAGGATGCGAGATTTGGCCCCCTGGCCGATTTCCATCATGGCGATGACCGCGCACACACCGAAAATAATACCCAGTGCGGTTAGCGCGGCGCGCATTTTATTGCGACGCAAGGCACCGAGCGCGGTGCGTAAGGTGGGAGGCATCAGGGCGAATAATTTGCTGTGACGGACGTGATGCGCGTGATGGGGCTCTGTGACTTCGGGAGCTAGTTCAGTTTCGATTACTTGCTGCGGAGTAGCCTGCACTTTAGCGCGGCCTGCTTGAGCAAGGACAGCAGTTCCGCTGGATTCGCTTCCGGAAGCAATGGTCGCAGGTACTTGAGCGGTCCTGGCGTGGCCTGGATCTGTGCGGCCGTATCCATGACTTTCGGAATCACCGTTTCCATTGCCGTTATGACCGAAACCGTTGCCGTCGGCGTCATGGCCGTTGGTTGGAGCGGCGCCAGCGAGAACATGCGGTCCGGATAAAGATGCAGGCGCTGGAGATGTCAGGGTGTCGCTTTCGATCAGTCCATCGGCAATTCGAATAATACGAGTTGCATAACTGGCCACATTGGCGTCGTGAGTGACCAAGATAACCGTGATGCCAGCGGTATTGAGCCGCTGAAACATACGCAAGATTTCCACGCTGGTGTGCGAATCGAGGTTTCCGGTAGGTTCGTCGGCCAAAAGCAGCGCAGGCTGATTGATTAGCGAACGGGCGATGGCGACGCGTTGCTGCTGGCCGCCGGACATTTGAGACGGTTCGTGATCGAGGCGTGTTGCCAAGCCGACACGCTGGAGCAGTTCCAACGCCCGATGCTTTGCTTCGCCGTGGTGCGGGCGGTGGGGCGAATAATCAAGGGGCATGAGCACATTGCTTATGGCCGTGGTGCGCGGCAACAGATTGAAACTCTGAAATACGAAGCCGAGCTTGTCGGTTCGAACCAGAGCGCGCTCATCGGGCGAAAGATCGCTCAATTCTTCGCCATCGAGCCAATACTCGCCGGAACTGGGCCGATCGAGGCAGCCCAAGATGTTCATGAGCGTCGTTTTTCCGGAACCGGAAGCCCCCATCAGCGCGATCATTTCACCCCGGTTGATGGTGAACGACACGCCTTTGAGAACCGGCACGTCGATCTCGCCGAGATGATAGGTCTTATACAGGTCTTTGACGCGGATCAGTTCCATGCGGCACGAACGATTGAGTTTGAACCAGGTTACTTAGCGCCCTTGGGTGCGCCCTTTTGACCGCCAGGTGCGCCGGGGCGGTTGCCTCGGAAGAAGCGCGGCGCGAACGGATTATTTTCTTCGGCGGTGTCGGCTGTTGCACGAATTTCGCCAACGACAACTTCCATACCTTCCTGGAGATTGTCGCCCTTGACTTCGGTGTCGGTGTCGTCATTGGACCCCTTGCGCACGTCGATCGGACGGACGAAATTGCCGTCTTTGACCCACAGAGTGGCGCGTTCGTCGTGGGATCTTGAACGTCGCGGCTTGCCTTCTCCCTTGGCGGTGCCCTTCTCGGCACCGGGGGCTGCTTTGCCCACACTGTTGTCCGATTTTTCGGCAGTCGAAGGAGGTGCGTCTTTTTCGCTTTGAGCGTCTCCCTCAGATGGACCTGATTTGGCAGAGTCCCGCAGTTCAGGAACAATTTGTTCCGGCCGAGGCTGCCAGCGCAGCGCGGCATTGGGGACGAGCAATATGTCGTTATGCCGTTCGACCTCAAACTTGACCGGATCGGTGGTCAAATAGGGGAGTAATTTCAGGTTTGAATTGTCGGCGGTGACGACGACAGTGTAGATCACGACGTTTTGCAGTGACTGTGCGTTCAAACGAATTTGCTCGACGGTGCCGTGAAAGTTTTCGTCCGGAAACGCTTCGACTTGAAACGTGACGGGCATGCCGAGGTGAATGCGGCCGATGTCGGCTTCGTTCACACTGGCCCAGATTTGCAGCCGGCTAAGATCTTTGGCGATGAGAAACAGGCTTTGAGCGCTGAAGGTGGCAACCACGGTTTGGCCAATATCGACACGGCGAGCCAAAATGGTGCCTTTGACGGGCGAAGCGATTATTGTGTAACCCAAATTGGTTTTGGCCAGCTTTTGCGCGGCTTCGGCCTGAACGACCGTGGCCTGGCCGACATCGACATTGGCCTTGGCGACTTCGAAATTGGCTCTGGCCAGATCGTAGTCACTGTCGGAGATGGCTTTGATCGGTTCACCGCCGGCGCCCATGTTGGTGCCTGTGGGTGAGAGGTTCTGCAACTTGATATTCTTCAGAGTTTGTGCGCGTTTCCAGTCGGCCTCGGCTTGATTTCGCTTGGCCATGAGCTGACCTAAGTCGGCCTTGGCGTGCTGCAATTCGGCATCGGCCTGGTCGAACTGCGCTTGATAAACGGCTGGATCGATAATGGCCAGGACCGTGCCTTCTTCGACTGGCGTTGTATAGTCAATGTGCTTGCCTTTGAAAGCTGGATCGGTTTCGCCCCGCGGATCGTCGCCCAATTTGAGGATTGGTCCGTTGACTTGGGCGCCAACGTCGACGGCTTCTTCGGGCTCTAAAGTGCCAGTGGCGTTAACGGTGATGACGAGATCGCCGCGGCGGACCTCGGCGATGCGGTAATTGGACGTCGGCTCGCCTCCGATGAACTTGGAGTAAAAGGCAGCGCCGCCGGCGACGAGGCCAACCAAGACCAGTAATATCGCGGTGATTCTCATTGTCGTGTGGGTGGAACGCTGTCCGTTGCGTTCGGATTTCTTGATTCGGGAATACTATGAGTTCATTTCGTCACTGCTGTGGCCGTTTAAACTATGGCCATTGGTACCTGTTTCGGAATTCAAGTTGGTGGATGCTGCGTGTAATGTTTGCAACATTGCCAAAACCTCGGCGCGTTGTTGCTGGGTCAATCGTTCCAGTGCTGCCGAAGCGCGCTCGACGCGGCTATTTTCGCGATGCTGCATGATGCGCTGGGCTCGGGGGGTCAACTGCAGACTCCGGACTCGACGATCGGTCCCTTTAAAGGAACGTTTCACCAGGCGAGCGCGTTCCAGCCGGTCGGCAATTTGCGTCATAGCCGAAAGCGAAACGCCAAGTTCTTTGCTCAACGATGTCATCGAGCGCGATTGCTCGTAGAGCATGGCGCACACCCGCAACTGCCGGAGCGGAAGTTCACCGGCCTGATCGTCCACGGCGAACAGATTTCGCATTAACGACATCAACAGTTCGGTCATTTCTTTGGCTTGAGTTGTGTCGTGCGATCGGATCGGTTGCACGTGGCCGTTATGAGTGGCACCGTTGCTATCGCCATTGACCAGCTTCGGACCGCTGGGAGCGTGGTAGCCGTTGCCGTTAGGCCCGCGTGAAGTGCTGGACCGAGAAATTTGTTTCATAGCCATACACTATTAATACGTATGAACTAAGTCAAGTTCCGCTGGATTCGCGAAAAAAACCGAAAGAATTTCGGCCTGGGAGCGACCCGCAGGAATGCGGGTCTGGTAGAAGGGCCACGCCGTATCTTCAGATCTAGTAAAACATTACGGCAGGCGAGGCGGCGTACTGTAACAGGGTTTTAAGGACCGCCCGGGGTTAAGTGCGGAGGCAAAGAAGATTACGGAGCAACCGGCTTGGCGTCCGGCGATTGTTGCGTTTCGCCAGCGGATGGTTCCGTGCCAAGTTCAGGCATGGGAGAAGGAAGCTCGAGCGGAGAAGCCGATGGTGTTTGGGGCGTTGGTAGTATTCGCAACGAGGATGTTCCCGAGGACGCATCGGACGGTGTTGCAGGTGATGATGACTGCGGCGGCACCAGAAATGGCGCCGTGGCCGGTGCGGAAGATGACGGCATTGGCTCCGGCGCGTTGGCAGGAATTGACGATGAAGGGGTCGGTAGCACTGCAGGCTCGGACGAGGAAGGCAACGTGCCGGGCGCTGGGGTCGGGGGGAACGTCATGGGGGAACCGGTGACTGGGTTCTCAATAACGCGACCGGATTGATTAGCAGGCGTCGGCAGCTCTTGCTGCGGCGCTGGAATCTCCTCGGGTGCGTGTGTTGGGCTGCCGTCCGGCACGGTCGAAGCGTCAGTGTTGACAATCTGCGGATTGCAACGAATCTGCCAGCCGCCGCCAAGAGCGCGATAGGTTTGAATCAAACCCAGCGCAATTTGACCGCGCGCCTGAGCCCATTGATCTTGTTGCACGATCAGGTTTTGCAGAATCACGGCGTAACGGTTGAAATCGGCGCCAGCGCCGGCAATGGTGGTCGGATTTTCATATTGCGCGACGACCACTTCCAGCGCGAGGTAAGCGGCGTCGACGCTTTCGCGCAACAATTTGGCCCGCTCCTGTTCTTTGAGGAACGTCACGATACCGTTTTCTACTTCTTGATCGGCATTCAGCACAGATTGCTGATAAGCTGCGACTAATTCGCGGAACGTGGCATCTTGGAAACGGATATTGTTCAGGAGCCGGCCGTAATTCAACAGGTTCCAA
>DASXPQ010000298.1:0-2255 GCA_036493575.1 Pirellulales bacterium | reverse complement strand
AAAGTGCCCACCGTTTCCAGCCAGGGCGCGGTTACCGCCGCCCCGGAACCGAAAATCGTCAGCGTGTTTTCCGACGGCCACATCATGCTTGGCACACAACCGATTTCGCTGGATGATTTGACCAATCAACTGACCGATGCGCGAAAGCAGTTTCGGAAACTTAGCGTGCTGGTCCGCGGCGATCGTAACACCACGCATGGTCGGATGACTGAAGTTTACGAAGCCTGCCGCAGTGCGGGCATTTCCGAGGTCGCGATTTCCGTCAAGGTGAATACCAAGCAGCGGTGATCCCCCAGCAACGGCCGGGACAAGCCCGCCCCCCTAATATCGGAATCTGAAGCACCTTGAGCCCCGTCTTCGCCACTATTTTCGATCACCTCCACCGCCTCGTTGCGCATGCGCAATGGGGATGGATATTGTTGTGGTTGGGGCTGGTGACATTGATTGCCACGCTAGTGGTGATGATCGGCACGAGTTGGGGGCAATCGCAACCGTTGCGCAAGTGCGCTGGTTTGTCGTTGTTGGCGCATCTGCTGCTGTTTGGATATGCAACCACGGTGCAAATTGTGACCGGCACCGGCAACGGCCACCGTGGCGGGGGGATGAATCTGCTGCTGGTTGATGGCAGCGCCGATGGCAGCGATCTAGGCGTCGAAGACCCTGACGCACCGCTCGCAGAATCGCAGTTCGATCATCCGCCGCGCGGGGAAATCACGGCGCCGACCGCCACCGATCCAAACCCGGAACAACCTCAGAAAGTGGCGATCGACCGAACGCCGGAGAATATCGACAAAACGGCTCCCACGCTGCTTGATACGCCGCCGCCCGCGCCGCCGCCATTATTGGAAATTGCAGGTATCAAACCGGAATCCAAACCTGCAGAGCCAACGGATAAGCCGCCACCGGCGCAGGCTGCCGAAATAACGACACACGAAATCCCTCCCGCAATTGAACCGACGGCGCCCGCTTTGCCTCCTACCGCAATTGTGGAGAACACCAAGCCCGTCGAAAAGCCGAGCGAACCCCTACCGCAAACAACTGCCGACATCGCCGTCCCGAAGCTCCCGGAACCTCCCTCGACCGAGCAAATTTCTGACTGGGTTGCCGGCACGGCCGCGGGTGGAGATTTGACGGGACAACCTTCTGCAGAAGGGCCGCTGAAAGATTCCACAAGCGCTGTCGAAGCTACCGCCGAGAAAAAACCCAACGATACCAACCGCAACGTAACGGGCGATCGGAGTAGCCTGAAGATTGTTGCCTCCAACGGCGCCGCGAACAATTCTACCGGTGCAGAAATTCTTGGGCCGGTGGTCGAGAGCCACGGTGCGCCGATTGCCTCACACGGGGTGCCTGAAATTTACGCCGATCGAATGGCGGCCGATCGGGGGACCATTGCCCGACAACGTGGCGGCTCTCCGGAAACGGAATCTGCTGTGCAGGCGGCATTACGTTGGCTGGCAATCAGCCAAAGCGACGACGGTCATTGGGACGCCGATCGATTTGGCGCTGGCCACGAATCGTCGGTACTTGGCCAGGACCGCCAAGGCGCGGGCGCTAAGGCCGATTCCGCCGTTACGGGTTTGGCGCTTTTGGCGTTTCTTGGCTCGGGCAACACCCACGTACAGGGCGATTATGCCAAAAATGTGCAGCGCGGGCTCGAATATTTGATGAGCATTCAACGCAGCGACGGCAATCTTTCCGGCGATGCCGAAACGTTTGCTTATATGTACTCGCACGGCATGGCCGCGCTTGCACTGAGCGAAGCCTACGCCATGACGGGCGATAAACGATTGGAAGCTGCGGTTCAGTCGGCAATCAAATACACATTGCGAGCGCAAATTCGATCCACCGGCGGGTGGCGCTACCAAGCAATAGAGAAGCCGAGCGAACGTGGCGATACAAGTCAACTGGGTTGGCAGTTGTTGTCGCTCAAAAGTGCCGAACTGGCCGGGGTAGCCGTACCTGCAACCGCCGGCGAAGGCGCTGTGCGATTTCTGAAAAGCGTATCCTCCGGCCAATTCGGCGGCAAAGCCAGCTACCGACTAGGTGAAGCGCCCAGCCGCACGATGACTGCTGAAGCGCTGGTGTGCCGACAGTTCCTGGGAATGGCCCGCGAAAATCCGGCCAGCAACGAGGCGGGCGAATATCTGTTAACTCAGCTTCCCAATGCTGAAAAAATCAACCTCTACTATTGGTATTATGGAACGCTGGGAATGTACCAACTGCAGGGGGACTACTGGCGGCGTCGGAACGAA
>DASXPQ010000297.1:0-7383 GCA_036493575.1 Pirellulales bacterium | reverse complement strand
GCAGTCATTGGATATTAATCGAGATGATCTGTTTTTCCACGCAGGAATTGCGGTGGGAAGTCGTGGTAGTGGATCACGCTATTTCTGGCCGTCGGCTGCTGCGGCGTTGCTGCTGGCATGCACCGGATTGGCAGCAGTGTTGATTTGGCAGGTAAATTCGATCGGCGAGTTGCGAACCGCATTGGCAGTGGCGGAACATCTTGAAACGCAAAGTATTGCGCGAGGCGATTCCGGTGCTAAGCCGCAAACTGACACAGAACGCAGCGGCAGTGACCATTTTTTGGTTGATGAGCGGCTACGCCAATGGCAACGCCTGGCCTCCGCTGCCCCGTTTCCGCCAGGACGGTTGACGGCGATGGGCTGGGAGCAGTTGCCTGGCGAATTGGGAAATGGAATGCAAGAACGACAAGCCGATCGTTCGGATGCGCCGGAATCATCGCCGCATCGGCCGGCTACCTATCTGGAACTCATGCGATTGCAACGGGAGGGCTGAACGATGCCTCAAATGAGCACACGGTGCGAAACGGCGATCATGGGTGTGATATTCAGCCTATGCGCGTTCCGAGCCTTAGCGCAAGTGACAATCATCGAAAGCCCGGACAATGATCGGGCGACGGTTTACAAGATGACGGTTTCTCCCGCCGCGGAACCGCAACCGGCGCTAAAGTATCGATTTCTCACACCGCCGGTCGATCGAATTCATGCGAACGCCGCAACCTTCTATTACAAAGCGATGGTCTTCGAGGGGCCCGATATGTGGTTCCCCAAGCAAGAAGTGGCAGAAAAGATTTATGAATGGGAACAAGCGCCGCTAGAGAAACTTCCGCTGAAAGAAATCGCCGAGAATGTCCTGCATTATCGCGATCAAACGGCATGGCAACCGTTGCATGATGCCGCCCGCTGCGATTATTGCAACTGGGGCGATCCAATCCGCGAATCGGGGGCCGTCACTCTATTGCCGCAAGCGCAAAAAATGCGGGCGGTGGCTAGGGGAATCGCACTTCGAGCCAGAACCGAAATTGCCACCGGTCAGTTCGCAAACGCAATCGACACCTTGCAGTTGGGATACGCGCTTTCCAGAAACATGGGACATGGCTGCTGCATCGTAGAAAGTCTGATTGGCATTGCAATTCAAGGACTGCTTAACGAGCAAGCTTTGACGCTAATGGCGGCCGACAATTCGCCCAATTTGTACTGGGCCCTGGCCGATTTGGCCGCACAACCAGTGGATTTGCGCCAGGCCATGTCGTATGAGACGCATCTTTGGGAATTCACGATCCATGAACTGGCCGACTTGGACAATCGCACTTTGAGCAACGAGGACGCCGTGGTTTTGGCTGAAAAGGTTTGGAACACGGTAGGCGACATGCGAGCCGGCAGACGGGACAACACTCGGTTGGGGCAAGCGGCCATGTTGCTTTGGACGATGGAGGGTTATTCGGAATCCAAGGATTATCTTTTGCATCACGGCTATGAAGCGAGCCGACTGGATGCGATGCCGCTGGTGCAAGTCGTACTCCTGTATCGTTGGCAGCAATACGTCCAACTGCGCGACGATTATTTCAAGTGGATTTTGCTTCCGGACGACGAAATGCGCAATGCCATCAAACAAGGGCAAGACCGCGTCGATGTGCTGATAAGTGAGGGAGTCGGCGCGCCGTTCGCCGAAGCACTGCCGGCAATTCGAGCCTCCATCTACGCAAACTGGCGAAGCCAGCGGCACATTAACTTGATTCAATTGATTGAAGCACTACGGATGTATGCTGCGGAGCACGGTCGCTGGCCGGAAAAGCTCGAAGACATCACTGCGGTGCCGGCACCAATGGATCCTTGGTCGCAGAAGCCGTTTGAATACTCGGTAAAGGATGGCGTGGCCATCCTCGAGGCGCCACGATCACCAAAGGCCCCATGGCCAATCACTGAAGATCAACGTTATGAACTGACGCTGCGCGCCCCTGGCAAGGCATTGGAAAGTAGCAAACAGGAGAAATAGGCCGTGCGGAAATTCATCTTTCTAACCGTTTTCTTGGGATTGTACATTCAAGCGCAGCATGCCGCTGCCGTGGATTCCGCTTTGGATACACTCGTCCCGATTGCGCCGTTTATCAACGATGAAACTGTTTTGGTCGCCAAATACGATCTGGAGCGGCTTGATGTCGACACGGTTGTGAAGCAATGGCTGGAGCCGTTTGCCATGACCGATGAGGAACGCAACATTCTCAAAGCGGTCGTGGAGCAATTCGACGGCTGGAGCCAGCAGTTAAAGGCCGACGGCATTTCGCAGTTTTACGTCGTCTCGTCAATCGAGTATTTTCCAAGTCCAGAGCGGATGCGCGGTTGGAACCAGGATTTATTCGCCCGGCTGTTGGCTAACACCACGTTCGTAGTGATCCCGGGCGCAAGCGGCAATTCCATCGAAGTGCTGCACACGACGCTCCAAACGAATGCCAAACAGGTGTGGTCTAAAAGCGATCCGAAAATGTGGCCCGATTGCCGGCAGATTCATGGCGCGGCGGTGATTGGGATGGGCACGTTGCTGGATCGATTGAACGGTCTAAAACCTGCCATCCGGCCCAAATTTGAAACGGCGTTGGCGGCTGCGGACAATCGACCAATTTGCGTCGCGGTTGTGCCGCCGCCATTTTTTGCCCGAGCTGCGACCGAAATTTTACACGAACCGGTCGCAGGGTCAAACCTTTCTGCGGGGCCGATCATTGCGAATGGCTTTCATTGGCTGGCGCTCGGTGAAGAGCCGAATCTGGGAAAATTCCAGATGCAAGTGATCGTGCAATCCGCCTCCGCCGAGGCGGCTCAAGCGCTGTCGGAGGCAATCAAGAGCGAGGCCGAGGCTTTGGCCAAGCATTGGGGTTCCGATGCCGCAGCTGCTGTCAGTGCTGCACAATTGCTTTCGCTGTTACCGGAAGCAAAAGACGATCGGATCGTGTGGTCGATCGATCAGCAACAGATCAGCGTCGTTCGAGGACTTGCCAAGATTGCGTTTTCAGAAGCCTCGGCGGCCGCGTTCCGAGAACAATCGCTGAATCACCTGAAGCAAATCGGGCTGGCAATGCTTAATTCTTATTCGGCGCATAAACAATATCCGGATCATGCAATTCACGACAAAGATGGCAAACCGCTGCTGAGCTGGCGCGTGGCAATTCTTCCTTATGTCGAAGAGGGTGCACTCTATAAGCAATTCCATCTCGATGAACCGTGGGACAGCGAGAATAACCGTAAGCTGATCGAACGGATGCCGGATGTTTATCGAAGTCCGGATACCGGCTCGGAACATCCGGAACGTACCCGGTATCTAGCGGTAGTTGGGGAGCATTCGCTGTTTCCGCCCGATCGAGGCGTGACCATCAAAGAGGTGACAGACGGCACTTCCAAAACCATCATGGTAGTGGAAGTCGATCCGGAACATGCTGTCATTTGGACGAAACCAGATGATTTGGAGGTTGATTTAGAGAATCCTCGGCGCGGTCTGTTCAACGGCTCGCTGCCGTGCAACGCTTGCTGGGCGGATGGCAGCGCCAAGACGATCCGCAATGATGTTGATTCGAAAGTATTGCGGGCGTTGTTTACGCGGGATGGCGACGAGGCCATCAATCCTTCGTCATATTAAAATCGCGCTCATCCACTCAAGCGGAAAATGAAGCGTCTGATAGCCGTCGGCAGATTCGGCCCACCTGCCCTACCCTCTCTAAACGGAGCGATCTCTTTGGGAATCTGGCAGATTCCAGGGCCAAAGTCTTTCCGGACCCCGAGGCAGAGTGCCCGCTGCGGGGTTAAATTGTTGGCGGAATGCGTGCAGGCCAGGTGGGTGCGTTCGATTTGCATAATCGAGGGGTAGCGGGCAAAATAAATAGAGAGAAGGGAGTAGTTTCGTTGTGGTTACCCGCCGCTTGTCCACCGGTCGCAGTGTGAGCCTGCTGCTAATTCTTGTAGCGGGCCTGTTGTCGGCATTTCGGCTTGCCACCATTGCCGCCGATGAACCGCCGATGGCGGAAAACCAACGGGCACCAACAGGTGCGTCGATTTCGCTCGATTCTGTGAGCAATACCGCCGTAGAGTCCACCCCCGGCAAAACCGCTGCCAAACCGCTTGTCACGGTGAAAAACCTGCCGACGACGGCCGGCGACTTGGCAACACTTCAAGCGGGTATTCAGCAAGCTGTAGAAAAAGCGCGGCCGGCGACGGTGGGCATTAGTATCCGCGGCTCTTTTGGCAGCGGCGTGATAGTCACAGAAGACGGCTACGTATTGACGGCTGGTCACGTTGTTGCGGCGCCCGGCAGAGAGGCGACGGTCATTTTTCCGGACGGCAAACGGGTGAAAGCAAAAACTCTAGGCGTGAACCGCGAGATGGACAGCGGCATGCTGAAAATCATCGACGAAGGAAAATATCCGCATGTTGAGATGGGGCGCTCCGGTGATTTGAAATTGGGACAGTGGTGCATCACGCTAGGGCATCCTGGCGGTTTCATTAAGGATCGACCGCCCGTTGTGCGCGTTGGCCGTATTTTGAACTTGTACAACGATGCCATTTGGACGGATTGCACCATTGTGGGCGGCGATTCCGGCGGACCACTTGTGGATATGGCGGGGCGCGTCATCGGAATTCATAGCCGCATTAGCGACGACGTGACCGATAATTATCATGTGCCGATTGATACGTTTCGGGATACCTGGGCGCGCTTGGTCAAAGGCGACACCTGGGGCGGACCACCATCGCCCGGCGGACCGCTGCTGGGGATCAATGGCCGAACGGCGCCACCGAGCGGACCAAAAGGGGCCGGCGGATGCAGGGTTACAGATATATTTCCGAGCACGCCAGCCGATTTGGCCGGTATTGCACGAGACGACATTATTACCAGTTTTGGCGGCGAGGCGGTGACCAGTCTGGATGGCCTGCAAGCGCTGATCGCCAAGCACAAAGTTGGCGACGAAGTGACAATTGTGATTCAACGGGACGGAGAAAAACGGGAATTGAAGGTTAAACTTGGAGAGCGAGAATAGCGCTGAAAGAATACAACTATGAAACTGCGAACCGGTACATTTATTTGTTTTGCGGCGCTGGCGGCGGCGTCGCCGGCAGTGGCGCAATGGAGTGGGCGGATCTCAAGCGGCAATTTGCGCGATGGACGCGAAGTACGGTCAGCTTTCAAAGGACTGGTGACGAGTACCGATGCAGCCACGGTGCGCATTGTGTGCAACGGAAAAGACGCCGCTTTAGGCGCCGTGGTCGGCGCGGACGGCTGGATCGTTACCAAGTACAGCGAATTGCGCGAGCCCGTCGTATGTCGATTCATTGACGGCCGTCAATTGCCCGCGCGTGTTACCGGGTACGATTCGCACTACGATTTGGCAATGCTCAAAGTTGATGCCACAGGATTGAAGACCATTGAATGGGCTGAAGACGAACATGGTCCGGCGGTCGGGCAATTGTTGGCAACGGCGTCGCCGGGTGAGCTGCCCGTGGCGATTGGCGTGGTCAGTGTGCCGCGGCGCACTATTCCAGAACATCGTCCGCGGCCGCGTGCCCAACTGGGTATTGAATTTGATCTGGAAAACATGGAAGACAAGCCGCTAATTGTGAAAGTGCTTAAGGGGAGTCCAGCAGAAAGAGCCGGGCTGAAAGTAGACGACGTCTTGATTGAGGCTAACGGACAACCGGTTGAGTCATCTGATCGATTTATAGATTTTATTCGACAATGCAATCCCGGCGAGCACGTGGAACTGCGAGTCAAGCGTGGCGACGACGAAATGCAGCTCACCGCTATTTTGAAGCGGCCGGAGGAAGTGGGAAACGTCAGCCGTAGCGATCGCATGAACGAAATGGGTGGACCGCTAAGCTATCGGTCTTCCAGCTTTCCTAGCGTGATTCAGCACGACACGGTATTGCGGCCAGCGGATTGCGGTGGGCCGGTGGTCGATTTGTCGGGCAAAGTAGTTGGCATTAATATTGCCCGGGCGGGACGCACCGAATCGTATGCTGCCCCGGCGGATGAAGTGCGGCATTTGCTGGCCGATTTGGAAAGCGGCCGGCTGGCGCCGAAAGAGCCGTTGCCTGGAGCGAAGGAAACGAAAAAGACCAGTGCACCAGCGGACGAAAGTAATACAGAATCGAAAAAAACCTCGTCGTAACGCTAGGGTTTTGAATTCGAGCGATTCAACGGTCCGGCTTACTTGGCGGCAGAATCTTCGGCAGAATAGGACGCCATCATTTCGTCGAGCAATTCCAGCGGCAGGCCAACGACGTTGGACTCGCTGCCTTCAATCACGTGGACCCAGCCGAGCCGGTCCTGATATCCGAAAGCACCGGCTTTGCCTTCCCAGGCATACGACTGCAGATATTCGTCGAGCTGTGCCTCGGATAGCGCGTCCATTCGCAGGCGAGTGACGGCTACGCGGGTATCGGGCAGACGATTCGGAAAATCCCACAGACAGATGCCGCTGAGAACGCGATGTTCGCGGCCACGAAGTAACTCCAGCATTCGTCGGGCTGTAGTGATGTCGGGCGGTTTTCCGAGAATTTGGCCATCGCATTCGGCCACGGTATCGCAACCGAGAATTAGGCCTTGGCCCAGCCGGCTAGCCACGTTAGCCGCTTTTTCGTAAGCGAGGCGGACGACCAATTCGGCAGGGCTTTCGCGACTGCAAATGCCGCATTCGACGTGATCCTCTGGTGCCACCACTTCAAACGTGTAACCCGCCTCCACCAGGAGTTCTTTTCGACGCGGCGAGCGGCTGGCAAGGATGAGTTTGGCAGTTGTGTTAGGCATCGGGGCAATTGTAACCAGAGATAGGCGGCGATTTTTATCATATCGCCAGTTAAACTGAACAGTTCGGCTTATTTAACTTCAAATCGATCATCACTCGCCTGCAATCGGCGATTTATTCCATGCCGCTCGACGTATTGTACGAAGATAACCATCTATTGGCTGTCGCCAAGCCACCAGGCGTGGCAACGCAGGGTGCAAAGGCAGGTTGCGACAGCCTGGTGTTGCAAGCGAAGGAATATCTGCGGCAAAGATATCACAAGCCCGGCAACGTATATTTGGGTGTGGTCAGCCGATTGGATTTGCCCGTGAGCGGTGTCGTAGTGTTCGCACGGACGTCGAAGGCGGCGGCGCGGCTGAACGAGCAATTCCGGAATCGCGAGGTCGAGAAATTGTACTGGGCGTGGGTGGACGGCCGGGTGGAACCGTCCGAGGCGGAGTGCGTTGACTGGGTGACAAAAGATGCTGGACACCAGCGGATGGCGGTGATGAATCGCCCTACCGTAGGCCAAAGTAAGGAACCAAAAAAACCAACCGCCAGCGCCCAGCAAGCGCGGCTAAAATACAAACGGCTGAAAGTGTCGGGGCTGGCAAGCCTGCTG
>DASXPQ010000296.1:0-2271 GCA_036493575.1 Pirellulales bacterium | reverse complement strand
TCGCGGGATTAATGTCGGCGGAAGATGGTCGTCACGTCGCCAATGAATATTCACGGATCGACGCACTGGCAAAGAAGCTGGGTTCCACGCTGGGGGCACCCTACATGACGCTATCGTTTATGGCGTTGCTGGTGATCCCTGCTTTGAAACTGGGGCCCGATGGATTATTCGACGTCGAACAATTCAAGCCGGTACCGTTGTTCGAGTGACTCATTGCGGTACATCAAATTTGTACGCTGGCCGGCGTTGGCTTTATTCTTTTCGAAGTCCGGTAAGGAGCTGGAAAATTACCAGAACGACAATGGCGCCAATGATTGCCAACAAGAAGCGCCAGCCTTCAATTCCCAGTTGGCGGCCGATGACGCCGCCGATTACCGCTCCCAGCATGCCCAAAGCGATGGTGGGCAAGCAGCCGCGAAAATCGGTCGGCTCCGGATAGAAAAACCGGGCGACCAGACCGGCAAAAAACCCGAAAATTAGCCAGCCGATGATTTCCATGCGATTGTCCGTCTGCGCCAGCAAAAGGGTTTGCGGTCAATTTTATCTATCGAATTCAGCATCGGGCTGAAACTCGTGAGTTCACACGGGGTTTAAATGTAAGCAGGCGTTGCGAGGTCGGCAAGCCATCGACGCGTCGGGCGACTGGCCCGGGCCCTTTGCGCGGCTTAGACTTATAGCAGAGAACCCATCCTGGTATCGCGGCAGAGGAAATCCTTTGGCGATCAGCGAATCGTCGGCATTGAATTACCAACTGCACGATCCCGACGTGCGGCTCATGCTGGAAGTGCGCGACGACAAAGCCGCCGCCTTTGAAGAATTGATGCTGCGCTATCAAAATCGTTTGGTGACCGTGCTGGAACACCTAGTTGGTCGCCGCGACCTGGCGGAAGATCTGGCCCAAGATGTTTTTTTGCGTGTTTACCGAGCGCGCAAACGTTACGTGCCAGGAGCGAAGTTTTCTACTTGGTTGTTCACCATCGCTAATAATGTGGCGTCCAATGCGCTCAGGAGCCAATCACGCAGACGCGAAATTAATTTGAAGGCCAAGCCGGGTGAATCGACGGGCGCAAATACGCTTGATCAAATGGTTCAAGATGCCAGCAGTTTGATGCCCGCGCGACAGGCCGACAAATCTGAAATGCGCGAGGTGGTACGCGAGGCGATTAACACTCTGAACGAACGGCAACGACTAGCAGTCTTGCTTAGTAAATTTGAAAACATGAGTTACGAGGATATTGCCGAAGCGATGCAGATGACGCCGCAGGCAATCAAGTCGCTGTTGTCTCGTGCGCGCGGCAACTTGCGAGCGGTTTTGGAACCGTATCTGGAACGTGGTGAGATAACTACCAAGAAGGAAAAAGGGCAGGATTGAACGAAATTGGCCGGCAGTTGCCCGCCAGCTGATATCACGAATTATGTCAAACACACCTTCCGATCCTACGAACCTCGACCAACTTGACGAGCAGTTGGTCGCATACCTCGATGGTGAACTCGAACCCGAGGCTGCGCGGCAGATCGAAAATCTGCTGGCTACGGACGAATATGCGCGGCGGCGTCTCAACCAGTTGGCGTCGTCTTGGAGTTTGCTTGATCAACTTCCGCGGGCCACGGTGGACGATTTGTTCACCCGCACGACCGTGGAAATGGTGGCTTTGGCGGCCGAAGACGACGTGGTTCAAGCCCAGGCCGCCGATCCGGCTCGCCGCCGGCGCCGCTGGCTGGAAATTGGCATCGGTATACTTGCGGCCGCGGTGGTCGGGTTTGTGGTTGTCGGGATCGCCATGCCTGATCAAAACGATGTTTTGCTGCGCGATTTGCCGGTCGTCACTAACCTGGAGCTCTATCGCGATGTCGGCAACGTGGAATTGCTAAAACAATTCAAAGAAGCGCACCTATTTACAGAAAATGCCACCAGCCTGTCGTTTGGCCGGTTGCCTGATCATGACGATGGTGCCGCTGCGGCAACAACAGGTTTGAAAACTGTGATTCCAACATCGCTGGAGGAACGACGTGCCTGGGTCGAAGGGCTTAATCCCGCGGATAAATTGGACCTTCGCACCGAACTTGAAAAGTTTTCCGCGCTGCCTGCGAAGCAGCAACAGGCTTTGCGCCAACTCGATAAGCAATTGACTGCTTCTGCGGACAGTGCGCAATTGCATCACATTATGCAGCGTTATAACGACTGGCTGAAGACGTTGTCGGCGGCTGATCGAGCCAATGTGCTGGATGAATCCAATGCCCAGGACCAAATCAAATTGATCCGGCAGCTTC
>DASXPQ010000295.1:0-4321 GCA_036493575.1 Pirellulales bacterium | reverse complement strand
GGCCCGCACTGCGCACGCTTTCCTGGGCATTGATGCCGAGGGCCGGACCTGCGTGGTGCATTCCGGCGGCAATCCGTGGCAGTGCTTGATTTTGCGAGGCGGGCGCAAGGGGCCGAATTATTCGCCCGACAGCATCAAATTCGCGGCGGATGAGTTAATTCGTCATCAATTGCCATCGCGATTAATTGTCGATTGCAGCCATGCTAACTCGAATAAAGATTTTCGCCGGCAGTGCGTTGTGTGGAACAGCGTGGTGGAACAGTTCCAAGCGGGCAATTCGTTCCTGGCTGGCGTGATGCTGGAAAGCAATTTGATTGAGGGGAGTCAGAAAGTGCCGGCCGATATGAAGCAACTACAGCACGGTATTTCGATTACCGATCCATGCATTGGCTGGGACGAAACCGAATCGCTCATTCTGGCGGCTTATGAGAAGTTATCCGCCGTGCCCGCGGGGCGCTGAAGCAGGGCCGGCCGCGCACTGAAATGCAGCGACCTCTTCAATCGCTTGGCGCATTAAATGTTGGTTCACTTCGTGCACGTCCACGGGCTGGCCGATATCGGTGAGCATGGTAAGCGTGAGCCGGCCGCCTAAGTGTTGACGGAATTCTTCCAAGCCTGCGAGCAGGACTGCCGCATCGTGCAGGTGGGGCGAATCAAGCTTGAAACCTAAATCGGCCAGGCATTGCAAAACACGCTGCGCCTGGCGTGCAGGCAAGCCGACGGCGAGCGATGAGTAAATGGTGTCGATGGCCACGCCAATTGCCACCGCTTCGCCGTGACGCAACTCGAAGTTGGACAGGACCTCCAGCTTGTGGGCGCTCCAATGGCCGAAATCCAGCGGTCGAGCCTCCAGCATTTCAAACGGATCGCCGCCCTGAGTAATATGTTGCAAATGCCAGTGGGCCGAGCGGCGGATTACCGGACCGCAGACTTGCATTTCGCGAAGGCAAAAGCGCGGGGCCAGCCGGGACAATTCAGCAAAGAATTGCGGGTCTTTGAGGAGCGACACCTTTACCGCTTCGACAAAACCGCAGATAAAATCGCGATCGGGCAGCGATGCCAACAGCGCGGCGTCGTTGATGACGCCCCAGGGGACGGCGAAGGCGCCGATCCAATTTTTTTTGGCGAATGCGTTCACGCCGTTTTTCACGCCGATGCCGGAATCGGCTTGGCCGAGCGTTGTCGTCGGTAACCGAACGAGCCGCAGGCCCCGGTGAGCAATTGCCGCGGCAAAACCCACGGCGTCCAGCACGGCGCCGCCGCCGATAACCACCACGTAACTGCGGCGGTCCAGATCGTGCGCATGAAGCACCTTGAGCATACGCTCCAGGATGTGAATGTCGTTCTTTACTTCTTCCCCGCCGGGGACGACCTGCACGTTGCCTACCAGGGAGATGCGGTTTCGATATTTCCTCGCCAGCGCATGAATTTTTTGCGGCAAATCGGGTTGCGCTTCGGCGACGTGGGAATCGAGCCAGAACTGCGCTCGCGCCGGTTCGCCGGGGGTTGCTTCCAATAAATCTAACAGCGTGTCGGCGTCGGGGCCGAAAGCATCGTGCGTAAAACGCACGCGATGTATGAAGGGAACGGAGAACGTTACATCGACGTTTTGCTGTTGATCTGCTCCTGGAGCGGTACCAGGGGAGCGGGGATCGAAAGAATTAGCGCACATCGGCGGCGGGGATTAATCGAGGGGATTGCGAGGATTCAACGATGCTGGGACGGCGTAAATGCAATTGTATCAGGCGAAAGGTGCAAACGACATCCCAGATGACTTACGCCATCTCCGCAAATGCTTTGCAGCCGCGCGCACGAATGCCGTGCAGTTCCCCCGATTGCCGCCGTGCAAAACGAATCAGCCCATGGCAGCATTCGACTGTTGTGCGGCGCTCAACTTTCGGCGCGTTTCTGAACTCGGGTCTTGCGCTTGGTGAGCCGGCCGATCCGCCGTTCGAGAATGTTCACGCGAGCCTTTTGAATCCGTTTGGCCAATTTCTTGAGCGGACGACGGCGTGTGTCTTCTGCCATGATCAAACTCCTTTGCAGTTGATGTGAATCCTCCCTGCGATCAGACAAACGTGGCGATAGTAGACCACAGATTTTACGAAAATCCTACAGCAATTTGGCTTGATCCCCTTTGCGAGGGTGGGACCGCTGAAGCGTGTTTCGCAACTTTAGCTGGCCTTCGGCGGAGGCAATCCTGCGGGTCGTGCCGGGGATGAGGTCAGCGTAAGCATCCAAGGGCATTAAGCTTTTGCCAACCGTTTCGACCGGTACTGCCGATGGGGTAGAATTGCGGGGCGATCTACCCAAACTTTCGTCCACGCCATTATTCCGCCATCGATGGGGTGCGCCCTGCCCCCCCTGCCTTTTACCCCACATAGAATGAATCCCGAACAACGGCGTCTCGACGAAGCGAACCACGGCCAAGCACCCTGGCGGCAATGGGGTGCGTATGCCAGTGAACGCCAATGGGGTACCGTACGCGAAGACTACTCCGCCAATGGCACCGCTTGGGAATATTTTCCGCACGATCATGCCCGAAGCCGCGCCTACCGCTGGGGCGACGACGGCCTGGCCGGCGTCTGCGACGATCACGGCCAGCTCTACCTGTCCCTGGCGCTGTGGAATGAGCATGATCCGATTCTGAAGGAACGGCTGTTCGGACTGACGAACAGCGAAGGCAATCACGGCGAGGATGTCAAAGAGTGCTACTGGTATTTGGATGCGCTGCCCACGCACTCGTACTTGAAAATGCTGCACAAGTATCCGCAGCGCGCGTTTCCGTACGCGCAGCTGGTGGATGAGAACCGCCGACGGAACAAGCATGATCCGGAATTTGAATTAGTCGACACCGGCATTTTCAACGACAACCGCTATTTTGATGTCTTCGTCGAGTATGCCAAAGCCAGCCCGCACGACGTGCTGATGCAAATTACCGTCATCAATCGCGGGCCCGAGGAAGCCCGGCTGCATGTGATACCACAACTTTGGTTTCGGAACATTTGGTCCTGGCGGCCGGAATTCCATAAGCCGGGGTTGTCGCAGATCGAGCCGGGAACCATCGTCGCCGATCACTATCAGCTTGGCCGTTATCATTGGTACATCGACGGAAATGCCGAATTGCTATTTTGCGATAACGATACCAACCCGCGACGGCTGTTTGGCATGGCCGACGCGCAGGGTTATTTCAAAGATGGTTTCCACGATTATGTTATTCATGGCGACAAATCGGCGGTGAATCCGGAACACACCGGCACCAAGGCTGGCGCTCATTTTGCTCTTACCGTTCCAACGGGCGGTTCGAAGACCATCCGTACTCGGCTCACCGAAAAACCGCTCAGCCCGGCGTTTGAAGATTTCGATATGACACTGACGCAGCGCCGTGCAGAAGCCGACCAGTTCTACGGAAATTTACAGCATCGCTTGCATGATGACGACGCCCGCAGTGTTCAGCGTCAGGCTTGGGCCGGCTTGGTTTGGAATCAACAGTTTTATCATTACGATGTGGCCCGCTGGCTGCGCGGCGATGAACTCCAGCCGCCACCGCCGCTGGAGCGCCGCAACGGGCGCAACACCGGTTGGCGTCATGTGAAGTGTCGCGAAATCATGTCGATGCCCGATAAGTGGGAATTCCCGTGGTTCGCTGCCTGGGACACGGCATTCCATTGCGTTGGTCTGGCGCTGGTCGATGCTGAATTTGCCAAAGAACAATTGGTGCTGCTGGGCCGCGAATGGTTCATGCATCCGAATGGGCAACTTCCGGCATACGAATGGGCCTTTGGTGATGTGAATCCGCCGGTGCAAGCGTGGGCGGCCTGGCGGGTGTATCAAATCGACCGCCGCTTGCACGGGCATCATGGCGATCGGAAATTTTTGGAGCGCGTGTTTCATAAGCTGCTGCTGAATTTCACTTGGTGGGTGAATCGTAAAGACGCTGAAAATCGCAACGTGTTTGAAGGCGGATTTTTGGGACTGGACAACATTGCGGCTTTCGATCGCAGCGCGCCGCTGCCGCCGGGCGTCCATATTTCGCAGGCTGATAGCACCGGCTGGATGGCCATGTTTTGCCTGAACCTGATGCGGATGGCATTGGAACTTTCGCCGCACGATTCGGCGTACGAAAGCATCGCCAGTAAATTCTTCGAACATTTTTTGGCCATTGTGGAAGCGATGAATCACGTTGGCACGCGGGCCTGTGAGGAAGGGGGCATCGGCATGTGGGACGACGAGCAGGAATGGTATAGCTCGGTCGTCGAATTGCCCGACGGCCAGTTCGTGCGGATGCAATCGTTCTCGATGGTCAGCCTGATTCCGCTGT
>DASXPQ010000294.1:0-17283 GCA_036493575.1 Pirellulales bacterium | reverse complement strand
CACTGACAAACTCCGCGGACTTCGTTTGTCAGTGCCACCCGCGACTACCGGCGATACCATCGCCGGCTTTATAGCAGTTAGCTGCGGACGGCTTCGGTGTGGACTTCAGCATGGTGCTGGCGGATTTGCGCTTCGCAATCGCTGATGGCGCCGTCGCGGTCGGCTTTCGGCGGGGATTTCATGTTGTGACTTTCACATTTATGACAATCGCAGAAGGCCGTGAAGCCTTCGTGCGAGTGGTAGACGCTGATGGAATATGGGATTTGGTCCAGATGGAACGCGCGCGAGGTAACAAAGGAAATATCTGCCATGATGCAATATATGTAAAGCGGATTGGTGGTTACGCAGATGGCCCAAAGCGAGGCGGGTCGTAATGGCGCGTAGCCAGCCGGGATTGGTTCATTTCACTATAAATGATCGGGAAACAGTTACTAGTCCAAGAGGGAGAAGGGTGGACTGTCGGCATGGAACGTGCAGGCTTAAAGATGGTGCAGGGGCCTGAAATGGGAGCAAAAAATCATGCGTATGCAAGCACAAACCGGAAAGACCAACAAAGACCGCAGTGGGCATCATGGCAAAGAGCAACGGAAGGATGACGATTCGCGCAAGCGTGGACGGCAGCATGTGACGCAGGCGGAGCAAGCGCGGATGAGGGGTGAACAGGGAGAAGGGCACAGCTAGAAAGTACGCCGCGCCGCCTGGTGTGCGAGGTCTGTTGATGTGCGCAGAAAAAGGTTTCGCAATCGTCGCGCTTTGGTCGTTACGAAGCGCGGCGCGCTTGCTTGTACAAAGTGGCAGAGACGAAATCTGGCGCAAAAATCTAAACTCGGCGCGATGTTTATAAATGAGGCGCGTGCATGCAGTGCTAGCATGGATACGCGAAAAGTTGCACATAGTTTTCCGCAGTGCTTGTTTTTGAAAACTGCGCAACTATAGTGCGATTACATCTGCCTTGGAACAGAACGATATGCGCGTAAGGAGACGCGCTCTTACCTGATGATTCACCCCGTCCTATGCCGGCGTAATCATTCTGCGCTTGCGCGCCCTGAGAACTCATGGAGTAAGTATGTCGAAATGCTGTGATGCGCCGAAAGCGGCGCTATTTGTTGTGTGCGCTCTGTTTGGTTTATTGGGTCGCACGAATGCTTGCCAAGCGGGGACGATCTTCGATTACAACGTGATTGTGACCGACACGTTTACCGCGGCATCGCACGTGCAGGGGACGACATTCGCCAATCAATTAATCGCCGTAAACAATCCGGACTTTGCACAATCGCCGGCGGCTGGCACGGGGGACACGTTAACTGTGGCCGGGGCGATTAGTGGATCGCCTTCCGTTTTGGAACGGGGCGTGTACCGATATGCACAAGCGGCAGCGCCGGCGGCAATTTTGAATGGCGGATCGAGCCTGGTGCATGACCCGACGGTGAGCATTACCGGATTAGCAACTCAAATGAGCGCGGCAAGCAGCTTTTATGCTTCGCTTTCCAGTTCGCATGCTTCGCCGGTTGGGAATACGTTGACTTTGACGGCGAGCGGGAGCGGCGCGACGGTGTTTAATGAATCGGCGAGCGATTTGATGGGCGCGAACTTGAACATTACGCTGACGGCCGTGGCTGACCAATCGATCATTGTGTTGGTGCCAGACGCTGGATTCACTTTCGGATCGAGCGAACACGTGAGCCTGGGAGGCGGAACCACGGCGACGCAGATTTTGTGGGTGTTCCCGAATGCGACATCTATCTCGATGAACGATTCGCAGTGGTTTGGATCGACGCTGGCGCCGATCGCTTCGCTGACGGATAATAATCAGAACATGAACGGCGGCGTATATGTGAAAAACTTCAACCAGACGGCGGAAGTTCATCTATCGGACCCAAATCTTGGGCCGGGGCAGCCACAGTTCAATGGGCCGAGTGTGCCGGAGCCAGCGACGGCGGTGCTGATACTTTTAGGCGGGATTGGACTGGTGCGATTTGTCCGACGCCGGGGACTAAGTTCCTGACCCCAAGCGGAATCTCGACGCGGCAGTCAAATAGCAGGCCATGTTTGTAAGCCGGCGAGAGCGGCTGCTATATTGATTGAACCCTCTTGTGTTTCAATCTGGAGCGCCTTACCTCGTGGCGATGGTGGTATGGTTGGCGCGTTATCGACTGTTCCGCGGATAACGGTTGAACATGGATCAACGTCAGGCTGATACGCTCCGCAGGTTTTTTTCTTCCCGAAGTGTACAGCGGGCCATACTGCTGTTGATTTTGGCCGCGGTAGCCTACTTCGGCGGCATTCAAGGTTCGCTGTTCAAACCGGCGCAGCAAGGGGATGTTGCGCATGGCACGGCCGATGCTGACCAGCGGTTGGAAGAGGCGTTTGCGAAGCACGAACGAAATGTGACCGTGCAGGGGAGGGGATCGGTGGTGCGAATTCTGGCGGATGACCAGGAGGGACTTGAGCATCAGAAGTTCATCTTGCGGCTGGAATCAGGACAGGAATTGCTGATTGCACACAACATTGACGTGGCGAACAGAGTGGACGATTTGCGAAAGGGAGACACGGTGGAATTCTGCGGGGAGTACGAGTGGAACTCGCAAGGAGGCGTCGTGCATTGGACGCATCGCGATCGTGCGGGGCGGCATGCCGACGGATGGCTGAAGCATGAGGGGAGGGTTTATCAGTAACGGACGCCCGGCGCGGCCACCGGAGTTAAACCACAGCAGGTAGTGACATTCTTTTCTCAAGTGCAAGCATGCTCACGCTGCGCGAGAGCATGCCACCCGGCTGGTTTGAACAGTATTTCTCATCATGACAATCTTGCCCGGGCTTGGTAGTCTTACGCCCCATGGGTGGGTCAAATCGGCTCTTACTATCAAGGCGAGGTTTCCCATGCAACGCGCTTTCGTTATTTGTATCTGCGTGGTCACATTGTCGCAAAGCCTGGTGAGTTCCCCCGGTGCGGAAAACGAAGAGCAACAAGCAGATTTCAAGTTTGGCGGCGTGCCGTATTTTCATCGCTATGCCAAAGACGATTTACTGGAGTACACGCCTAAAGGTCAAAACGATTTAAATGCCTGGACCGATATGGTTACATTGAATTTTTATCGTGATGCAAAAGACGGCGATGGGCTTGCTTCAATTGCCAATCGAGTTCTAGCAACCTATCAGGCTGGGAAGGGAGTGATTGTTAAGACGGACTCTGTTCCGCGAACAAATGACAAGCCGGCCGAACATCTAATTGTGGTCATATTTGTTGATCCCGCGTTTACAGAAGTCGCGTTTACCCGTTTGCTGATGCGAGATGGTATGGGGATGTCCGTGGTTTACTCGTATCGGATTTATGGTCAACGGTCGGCAAACGAAATGAGCGCCTGGTGTACACAAAATGGGCCGCCCACTGAGCAGAAATTGATGGCCTGGGATACTATTCCTAAAGTAGCGCGGAACAACCATTAATCGCTGAACCTTCAACAGCCGGTAACACCACCATGGTTCCTATCGCCACAATTGTCGCGATTGCAAACCGTGGCTTCACACTGTAATGGGCCATTCAGAGAGATCGACCTAACAAAGCAAAAAGCCCACGGGTGCAGCCCGTGGGCTTGGATTTTTCGGAGCAGATTATTACTTCGCTAGCGCTGCTTGGGCGGCGGCGAGGCGGGCGATGGGGACGCGGAACGGGGAGCAACTGACGTAGTTCATGCCGATTTTATGGCAGAACGCGATGGAAGTTGGATCGCCGCCGTGTTCGCCGCAGATGCCGATTTTCAGATCGGGCTTGGTGCTGCGGCCTTTTTCCACACCGATTTGCATCAGCTGGCCCACGCCGGTGACATCGACCGAGGCGAAGGGGTTGGTCTTGATGATTTCGGCCTGTTGATAGGCCGGGAGGAAGGAGCCGGAATCGTCGCGGCTCATGCCCAGGCAGGTTTGGGTGAGATCGTTGGTGCCGAAGCTGAAGAACTCCGCGGTTTGGGCGATTTCGTCGGCGGTGAGTGCGCCGCGGGGGACTTCGATCATGGTGCCGACGGTGTATTTGAACTTTTTGCCCGTCTCCTTCATCACATCTTTGGCGACGCGATGAATGATTTCGACCTGCAGGTCTAGCTCGCGCTTGAAGCCGACGAGGGGGACCATGACTTCGGGCTGCACTTTGCCGCCTTCGCCAACAACGGCAGCGGCGGCTTGGAAAATGGCGCGGGCTTGCATTTCCGTGATTTCGGGATACTTGATGCCCAGGCGGCAACCGCGGAAGCCGAGCATGGGATTGAACTCGTGCAGTTCGTGAACGCGCTTGTTGACGGTTTCGACCGAGATGCCGAGCTGCTGAGCGACTTCCTGCTGGCCTTTGGGGTTATCGTGCTGGGGCAAGAATTCATGCAAAGGTGGATCGAGCAGGCGGATGCAGGCTGGGCGGCCGGCCAAAGCGCGGAAGATGCCTTCGAAATCGCCTTGCTGCAGCGGCAGGAGTTTTTCCAGTGCTTGTTTGCGAGCGTCCACGTTGTCGGACAGGATCATTTGGCGGACGGCGATGATGCGATCGCCTTCGAAGAACATGTGCTCCGTGCGGCAGAGGCCGATGCCATCGGCGCCGAAAGCGATGGCGTTTTCGACCTGGTCGGGCTGGTCGGCGTTGGTGCGGAGGCCGAGTTTGCGATACTTGTCGGACAGCTTCATGAGGAAGTTGTAGTACTGGAAGGCTTTGCTTTCACTGGGAGCGAGTGTTTTGCTGACAAGGACCTGCTTGAGTTCGCTGTCAGCAGTTTTGATATTGCCGTTGATGACTTCGCCCGTGGAGCCGTTGATGCTGATGGGATCGCCTTCGCGGAGAGTGACGCCTTTGCACTCGAGCGTGCCGGTGTGGTAATCGATGTGGATATCGCCGGCGCCGGCGACGCACACTTTGCCCATTTGGCGAGCGACGAGGGCGGCGTGGCTGGAGACACCGCCGCGGCAGGTGAGGATGCCTTCGGCGGCGATCATGCCGCGGAGATCTTCGGGGCTGGTTTCGATGCGGGCGAGGACAACTTTTTCGCCCTTGTTGGCCCACTCTTCAGCCTTGGTGGCGCTGAAGACTACTTTGCCGGAGGCGGCGCCGGGGCCGGCAGCCAGGCCGGTGGCCATGAGGCGGCCGTCGGTTTTGGCTTGCTCATACGCTTCGCGATCGAAAATCGGTTGGAGCAATTGATTGAGAGCTTCGGGATCGCCGGAGCGGATGGCATGCTCAGGAGTCATCAGGCGCTCCTGGACCATGTCGTGAGCGATTTTCACGTAGGCGAACGCGGTGCGCTTGCCATTGCGCGTTTGGAGCATGTACAGCTTTTTCTTTTCGATGGTGAATTCGAAATCCTGCACATCGCCGAAGTTCTTTTCCAAAGTTTTGCGGACCTTTTCCAATTCCTTGTAGGCGGGGCCGATGATGAGGTCGTGCGACATTTCCAGAACGGGCTTGGGGGTACGGACGCCGGCGACGACGTCTTCGCCCTGGGCGTTCACGAGGTATTCGCCGTAGAAAATGTTTTCGCCGGTGGCGGGATCGCGGGTGAAGGCGACGCCGGTGGCGCAATCGTCGCCCATGTTGCCGAAGACCATGCTTTGGACGTTGACGGCGGTGCCCCATTCATCGGGGATGCGGTACTTTTGACGATAGAGGATGGCGCGTTCGTTCATCCAGGAGCCGAACACGGCGCCGATGGCGCCTTGCAGTTGATCTGCTGGGGCAGCAGGAAATTCCTTGCCGGTGCGCTCCTTGATGAGCGCCTTGAAGCGATTGACGAGTTCGCGGAGGTCGGATTCGCTGAGGTGAGTGTCTTCCTGGACGCCGCGTTCACGCTTGAGGCCGTCCATGACTTCGTCGAACGGTTCGTGTTCGTTCTCGTGACGCTTTTGGACGCCCATCACCACGTCGCCGTACATTTGGACGAACCGGCGGTAGGAATCCCAGGCGAAGCGGCCGTTGCCAGTGGCGGAGGCCAGGGCTTCGACGGTTTTGTCGTTGAGGCCCAGGTTGAGGATGGTATCCATCATGCCGGGCATGGAATCGCGCGCACCGGAGCGGACGGAGACGAGGAGTGGATTTTTCGTGTCGCCGAATTTTTTGCCGGTTTCTTTTTCCAGCCAGGCAACGGCGGATTTGATATCGGCGAGCAGCGACGGCGGATACTTCTTGCCGTTCTTATAGTAAAACACGCAGACTTCAGTTGTGATGGTGAAGCCCGGTGGAACGGGGAGGCCGATGCTGGTCATGGCGGCGAGGTTTGCGCCTTTGCCACCAAGGAGCGGCTTCATGGTTCCGTTGCCGTCGGTGCGCGACTTGCTGAAATGGTAAATCATTTTGCCGACCGATTTGCGGCCGGTTGATTTGCTGGGCTTGGTGGCGGCGTGGCCATTGCGAGAGGCGGATTTGTTCAGCTTGGAGGATTTCGCCGCGGACTTTTTGCGGCGCTTGGTGACGGTCGCCATGAGTGGTTTATCCTTAGGTCTAATTGCCGGACAGACGTTGCTCTAACAGAGCATAACACGAAAAAACGCGCCCCGTTTGGTAGCCCAATAGCGTGGGCTGCGTGCAAACAACAGGTGCGCGAAAGTATTGCATAACCGAAAGGGCGAGTGTAACAGCGGGGCGGGGAAGCGTCAAGGAATCGCGAGAAAAGCGGGTGAAAATGGGCGGGATTGTGACGAAAATGGGCGTTCTCTAAAATCGTGCGTCTGTCCTAAAGTGCTACTTAACAACGATCTGGTTCGCGATGCTGCGACGTTCCACCTTTGCTATCGAGCCGCCGCTGCCACTTTTGGTGACAGGAATTTCCGGCGTGGCGGGGTACAACGTGCTGCCATATTTGCAGGCGCGCTATCCGGGGCAGGTGATTGGCATTCGGCAGCGCGATAATTGGCGACTGAGTGGGTCGGGAATTGAGGAATGCAATGCGGAGGATCGGTCGACGCTGGAACGATTGTTTGAGAAGTATCGGTTTGCCGCGGTGCTCGATTGCGCGGGCAACTGCGCGCTGAAAAGCTGCGAGCTGGATCCGGCGATGGCGTGGCGCATTAATGTGGACGGGGTGCGCAATCTATTAGGAATTTGTGTGGAGCGGCAGGTGCGGTTTGTGCACTTGTCGATCGATTTGGTTTTTTCAGGAACCAACGGCGGCGGACATGTGGAAACGGATGCGACGGATCCGGTGACGGTATACGGCAAAACGATGGTGGCGTCGGAAGAGATGATTTTGGCGATGGACCCGGCGGCATGCACGCTGCGGATTTCGCTGCCGATGGGAATCAGTTTTAACGGGCATGCGGGCGCGATTGATTGGATTCAATCCAGGTTCAAAAAGGACCGACCGGCGACTTTGTACTTCGACGAGATTCGGACGCCGACGTATACCGACTGCTTGAATGAGCTGTGCGAAGCGGTGCTGGGGAGCGAGTTGAGTGGTTTGTATCACGCCGGTGGGTCGCGACGGCTGAGCTTGTTTAATATTGCGCAGGTTATTAATCGGGTGGGCGGGTATGATCCGAAGTTGCTGATCGGCTGTCCGCGAATTATGGCGGGGCCGATTCCGCCGCGGGCGGGGAATGTTTCTATGAATTCCGAGAAGCTGGCCGAGGCGCTGGGATTTGAGCCGTTAGATCCGTGGCCGCTGGCGGAGGAGTTTGTGCCGACGCATGCTGAGTGGCATTATGAGCGCGACGGGTTTAGCGGCTCGAAGGAATTGCTGGCGGAGGTGTTGTATCGGAATCCGGGGAAGGTTAGCGGGTAGTGTTCCGGGTTCTGTCGATGCGGTACGATGGCATCCTGCCTCTTAAATGCAGGATGCTTTATGGCCGGCCATGTGCTGACGATCAACGGCGGTTCGTCGAGTGTGAAGTTTGCGCTGTTTGAATTGAGACAGCAGCTGACGCGAAAATCGGCGGGTTCGCGGAAGAGTCAGAATTCTCTGGATGCGGCGCAGCAGGTGCTGGAGTGGGTGCGATCGCAAGTGGACGACAAAGACGTTGCCGCGATTGGACATCGGATTGTCCATGGCGGGGCGAAGCATCTGGAACATACCCTTATTACTAAGGATCTGCTGAGAGACCTGCGCAGGTTTTCGGATGTTGATCCGGACCATCTGCCGGGTGAAATTGCGCTGATTGAGGCGCTCCAGAAATCATTCCCAAGCGTTCCACAGGTGGCGTGCTTTGATACGGCGTTTCATCGTGACTTGCCGACCGTGGCAAAGTTATTGCCGATTCCGCGAAAATATTTTGACAAAGGTGTAAGGCGGTTTGGTTTCCACGGCCTGTCGTATAGCTATTTGATGGAGGAGCTGACGCGGCTGGCAGGGCCGCAGGCTGCGCAGGGGCGAATTATTTTGGCGCATTTGGGCGCTGGGGCGAGTATGGCGGCGGTGCGGGAGGGGAAGTGCATTGATACGACGATGTCATTTACGCCGACGGCGGGGGTGGTGATGGGGACGCGCAGCGGAGATTTGGATCCGGGTTTATTTGTCTATTGGATGCGGCAGGAAAAGATGAGTGCCGATGAGCTGGACGATTTGGTGAATAAGAAGTCGGGACTGTTGGGGGTTTCAGGCGTCAGTTCCGACATGCAGGAATTGCTAGAAAAGCGTGGCGGGAATCAACATGCAGCAGAGGCGGTTGATTTGTTTTGCTATCAGGCGCGAAAATGGATTGGCGCGCTGGCGGCGGCATTGGGCGGATTGGACACGCTGGTATTCAGCGGCGGCATTGGTGAAAATGCGGCGGAAGTGCGGGCACAGATTTGCATTGGACTGGAATATTTGGGCGTGCAGCTAGATGATGCAGGTAATGCAGCGAAGGAAGGAATCATTTCTAAGGACAACGGCCCGGTTGTGGTGCGCGTGATTGCGACGGATGAGGAAATCATGATTGCGAAGATTGTGGCGGGATTGGTGAGTAAGTGAGGAAGTGAGTCGTAGCGCGAATTTCCGGCGATGCCATCGCCGGCTTTATGGAGCAAACAGCCATGGCGAATTCATCGATAACGGAACGGCAGGTGAAAATAGTAGAGCGCGACGCCGGGAAGGTTTTGTCGGCGGATGAACTGCGGAAAATGGACGCCTATTGGCGGGCGGCGAATTATTTGTCGGTCGGACAGATTTATTTGTTCGATAATCCGCTGCTGAAACAACCGCTGGAGCTAAAGCACATTAAGCCGCGGTTGTTGGGACATTGGGGGACCACGCCCGGGCTCAATTTTCTGTATGTGCATTTGAATCGGGTGATTAAGAAGTTTGACATGGACATGATTTACATCATTGGCCCGGGGCATGGCGGGCCGGCGGCGGTGGCGAATGCGTATTTGGAAGGAACCTACAGCGAGGTGTACACGGATATTAGTCAGGATGAAGCGGGCATGAAGCGGTTGTTCAAGCAGTTTTCGTTTCCGGGGGGAATTCCCAGTCACGTAGCGCCGGAGACACCAGGCTCGATTCACGAAGGGGGCGAGCTGGGATATTCATTGTCGCATGCGTTTGGAGCTGCGTTTGATAATCCCGATTTGATTGTCGCCTGCATTGTGGGGGACGGGGAGGCGGAAACGGGCGCGCTGGCCACTGGCTGGCATGGGAACAAGTTTTTAAATCCGGTGCGCGATGGGGCGGTGCTGCCGATTTTGCATTTGAACGGATATAAGATTGCGAATCCGACGGTGCTGGCGCGGATTCCAGAGGAAGAGCTGCAGCAGTTGCTGCGCGGGTACGGGTATGAGCCGTACTTTGTTTCCGGGCATGACCCGGAACCGATGCATCAAGCGATGGCGGCGACGATGGAGCGGGTAATTGGCGAAATCAAAAAGATTCAAACGGATGCGCGGCAAAATGGATTTCATGGCCGGCCGCGGTGGCCGATGATTGTGCTGCGCTCGCCGAAAGGATGGACAGGGCCGAAAACGGTCGATGGGCAGCGGACCGAGGATTATTGGCGATCGCACCAGGTGCCGATGGCAAGCATGGCCAAGCCGGGGCACGTAAAGATTCTGGAAGATTGGATGAAGAGCTATGAGCCGGATGAGCTGTTTGATACGTCGGGCAAGCTGATCGACGAGCTGGCCGAGCTGCCTCCGAAAGGCGCTCGGCGAATGAGCGCCAATCCGCATGCCAACGGCGGATTATTGCTACACGATTTGAAGATGCCCGATTTTCGAGCGTATGCCATAGACGTGGCCTTGCCGGGAGCGGTCGATGCAGAAGCGACGCGAGAGATGGGCAGATTTTTGCGCGACGTGATGAAATGTAATTTGGAAGCGCGCAATTTTCGCTTGTTCAGTCCCGATGAGAATAATTCCAACCGCTGGCAGGATGTACTGGAGGTGACCAACCGCACTTGGGAAGCGGAGTTGTTGTCGTACGACGATCATTTAGCGCCGGATGGGCGAGTGATGGAAGTGCTGTCGGAGCATCAGTGCCAGGGATGGTTGGAAGGTTATTTATTGACCGGCCGGCACGGATTTTTTTCATGCTATGAGGCGTTCATTCATATTATTGACTCGATGTTCAATCAGCATGCGAAATGGCTGAAGGTAAGCCGGGAGATTCCGTGGCGGCGGCCGATTTCGTCGCTGAACTATTTATTGAGCTCGCACGTGTGGCGGCAGGATCATAACGGGTTTTCACATCAGGACCCGGGGTTCATCGATCATGTGGTGAACAAGAAGGCGGAAATTATTCGGGTGTATTTGCCGCCGGATGCGAATTGTTTGCTGAGCGTGACCGATCACTGCTTGCGCAGCCGTGATTATGTGAACGTGATTGTGGCCGGCAAACAGCCGGCGCCCGTGTGGTTGACGATGGACGAGGCGGTGAAGCATTGCACCGCGGGGTTAAGCATTTGGGAGTGGGCGTCGAGCGATCGGGGAGTTGAGCCGGACGTGGTAATGGCCTGCTGCGGCGATGTGCCGACGCTAGAAACTTTGGCGGCTGTGGAAATGCTGCGGGAACACTTTCCAGAATTGAAAGTGCGGGTGATCAATGTTGTCGATTTGATGCGGCTGCAGCCAGCGGCCGAGCATCCGCACGGGCTTTCGGATCCAGAGTTCGACGTGCTGTTTACGAAAGACAAGCCGGTGATTTTTGCATTTCATGGGTATCCCTGGCTGATCCACCGGCTGACCTATAAGCGGAATAATCACGACAACTTGCATGTACGCGGATATAAGGAAGAGGGGACGACAACGACGCCATTTGATATGTGCGTGCTGAATGACTTGGACCGCTTTCATTTGGTGGATGACGTGATTGATCGGCTGCCACAATTGGGCGCGCGGGCGGCGTACGCCAAGCAAGCGATTCGCGATAAGCTGCTGGATCACAAGCAGTATGTGGAGCGCTGTGGGGATGACATGCCGGAGATTCGGGATTGGCGGTGGGGAGGCGGTAAAGCATCTACTCCGGCAGCGACCTCTACCGACGGCGAAGGGGCGAAGCGTGGGCGGAGTTCGACGGGCGGGGACAATGTGTAATCTGCTGGCAGATCATATCGATCTTGCTCCTGAAGCTGCATTTTGCTAGCAACCGCGGTTCAAATTCTCGGCACGTCCTTAGGAATGTCCGATGCCTGATGAACCGCCGGTAGCACTTGTCGAATTATTGGCGAAACTGCAGTTGGCCACGCCGGAGCAAGTGCGGGCGGTGCGAGGGCGTGCGCGGAAAATGGCGTGCGATTTGCCGCTGTTCGATTCGGTGTGGATCGATGCGCTGGCGCAGGCTCGATTTTTGACGCCGTTTCAGGCAAGCGAAATTAACGCGGGCTGCGGCGATCAGCTACTCGTTGGACCCTACGTGCTGCGGCAGCGTGTGCAGCGATTTGGTTATGCGGATTGCTTTATTGCAGCGGCAGTGAGCGCTGGGGAAAAGCCAACCGGCAAATTGGAGCTGCTGCATCTGGTTGTTGTGCGAGATTTGGAGCAGGGACGGGCGGCTCAGGCGGTGACTAAGTTACAGCAAGCGGTCGAAGAATTTGCCGCAATCAAGGCTGGCGGAGTTGCTCGGCTGCAGGCGGCGGGAGGTGCGGACGGCGTGGTGTGGGCGGCCTACGAGCGGCCCGCGGGGATTCCTGTGAGTGATTGGTTGTCGTGCCAGGGACGATTTTCGCCGGCGGCTGCGCTGGAAATTGTGCGACAAATGGTGGCGGCTTTGGCGGGGCTGGAAAAGAGTGGCATGATTCATGGCGATATTGCGGCATCCTCGCTATGGTTGACCGAGGCCGGAGAAGCGCGATTGGTGCGCTGTGGGATGCGAGGCGCGATTGGAGAAAATCAAGGATCGCCGCCTGGCACAACTGCACTCGAAGTGCTTGATTACATGGCGCCGGAACGACTGGCCGCACGAGAGAAAATCGGCCCTTCGACGACTGCCAGCGACATTTACGCCGGCGGATGTTTGTGGTGGCATTTATTGGCGGGTCGTGCGCCGATTGTCGGCGGCGACTTGGAAAATAAATTTCTCGCAGCTCAAGCGGCAAAAATTCCGGATATTCGGTGGATTGCTCCCGACACCCCACGGACTCTAGTGGCAGTGATCGAACGTTGCACGCAGGTCGATCCGGCGCTGCGGCCCCAATCGTTCGCCGAGTTGGAGAAGATGCTGGGGCCGCCGACCAGGGCGGGACGCCGCGTGGTGGCTTTGGAATTATTTCGGAGTGGACGTCGGACTGAACGAGCTAATTTGCCGCGGCGGATTCAGTCGGCCGTGCGAGGATCTGGTCAGCCGCTTTTGGCCGCCACCGCCTGCGCGCTGCTGCTGGCTGCTGCGACGTGGCCGCTTTGGAGACCGCGGTCGGCAAATCGCGAAACGTCGACGGTGAATTTCACATCAACCGAAAACGCCGGGCGACAAAAACCGACTGCCCAAGGAAGCTTAACGATTTTTGCACCGCGGGATTCTTCGAAAGCTGCATTATTACTGACACCATCGCACGACCGGACGGTTCGGCAGGCGAGTTTTCAAACACCCGAGAGCATGCCAGTGCGGGCCAAGGATGAACCGGCAGCAACTTTGCCGAGTCGGCCGGTGATTGAGCTGAGCGGCGCGAAGGAAATTGCCGGCAACACGGTGCAACTGCAAAAAGATTGCGTGGTGCGAGGGGAAAATGGAGAGCGACCATGTATAACAATGCCACCGAACGGGCTGGTGATTGCAGCCGACCATGTGCGATTCGAAAATGTGGATTTTGTGTGGCGGCAGCGCGCGGAAGAGATCACTTCGCCCGATCGGCACGCGCTGGTGGAATTGCGGGCGGCAGAAACGGAGTTTGAAGGATGCACTTTTCAAGCGCACGGGGTAGGTTCCTTTGAGTTGCCAGCGGCCATCCGTCTGGGAAGCCAACTAAAACGTGACAGCGCACTTTCGCCCGCCGTGCGGGTGCAATTAAACCGCTGCACCTTAGGCACAGTGGCCTGCGGCATTGAATGCGTGGCTCCGGGACCGGTGGCCATTGTGGCGCGCGACACACTTTATTTGGGACGCGGTCCACTGGTGCGATTTGGCGAAGCACGACGCGCCGATGCGCCGTGCAGCGTGTCGCTGGAGCAGGTAACGCTGCGCGGCAGCACCGCGGTAATCGAAATGAACTGCGATAGCGCAGCGGACTCCGTTGGAACGGTGGCGCTAAGCACGTCGGGCTGCGTATTTGCGCCGGCGGAATCTGGGGCGCTGGTACTGTTTTCCGGAAGGCGATCGCCGAAGACTACCGGCGGCACATTGACGGCACTCGATTGGAATTGTCAGGATTCGCTGGTCTCGCCGGGTACCGCGATCGCGACATGGCAACATGATGCGAATCACGAAATTCTGCCGGACGAAGATATACCATTGGAAGGATTGGTGGCGAGCCAGTTTGATTTTGCCGGCGAGGCCACACTTGATCCGGCCGCTTCCAAATTGCGAACCTGGCTGGCACCCTTGCGCACGGAGCAAACTCCGGGCATGGGGGACAATTTGCCGCAGCTGCGCGAGGTGCAGTAACGTCGGCGGGCCATGACCGAGGCGCAATACAAAACCTGCGAAATGCCGTGGTGACATTTCGCAGGTTTGCTGAACATTTTTCCGCAAGGGATCGGCTGGGTGCCGTTATTCCCGAGGGCGGATGGCGCCGGTGAGGCCGCTGTAGTCGCCGCGGTCTTCCGGGTGCCACAGGGGGAGACCCATTTGGATGCGCTCCGCCATCATGTCGATTTTGGCGCGCGAACCAGCTGGAGCATCCGTGGAAGTGAAGTCGTCCGTTTTTACCGGAGCAAAGTTTTCGTCATGACCGAACTGCAGAATCGTTTCGAACACATTTCGATGCTTTCGCATGTCGCACACCTCTTGTTACTAAATCAAAAAATAATTGTCACTGACCGGGCGTGGAAACTGGTGCAACGCTAAGGAAGCAATCGCGCGTTTCCAAAAAACTGGCCGAACCGTTTTCAATGTTGGACAGAACCCGACTTTACATAGACACTAATTCCTGCGGCAGCATCCGTACGCTCTAAGTGTGGCGCGCGGGTTCCTGAAAGGCAGGCGGATGCGGCCGACTTGTCACTTACTCTCAAAACATTCCATTATTAGAATGCCGAGACAAATGTCAAGCTTTTTGAAAATGTTTTTTATGCATGTTGTAAAGCCAGATTCGCCCATTTTCCTAGGCGGAATAATCGGCAATATCTTCTCTATATTGTGAGACTTATGACGTGGATTCAGCGCAATGTTTTGCTGCCGGCAATGCCCCGAGGATTTCACCTGATTACGCGACAATTGGTTGAGTCGCTGCCGGAATTACGATTGATTCGGATTGGGCTCTTGCACGTGTATGTGCAGCATACGAGCGCGGCGCTGACGATTAATGAAAATGCAGACCCCGACGTACCGGCGGATTTGAAATCGGCGTTTGATGCATTGGCCCCGGAAGACTACCCCTACCGACACACCGTCGAAGGGCCGGACGATATGCCGGCCCATGTGAAAGCCTCTTTGCTGGGCAGTTCGGTCAGCGTGCCGGTGCAAAATGGGGAGTTGTGCCTGGGCACATGGCAGGGAATTTACTTGTGCGAACAGCGGAACCGCGGCGGACGCCGGCAGCTAGTTTTGACGCTGCACGGGGAGGGAGCGGCTGAGGACGAGTAGATCGTCGAGCCAAGCTTCAACGAGCGTATGTTGATTGGCATTGCGGTCGGTATGAGATATCGCTTCGAGCGAACGTTGTGCGGCATCGGCAGCGGATTCTGAATTCCATGGCCCGGCACTGGCTGCGCGCTCGACGGCGGCGGACAGTTCGGCATCGGCAGCGATTGGCAAGCCCGTTAGTCGGCGCATGAGCTGGCGAAAGAATTCAGCGGCAAAGCCGATTGCCAAGCGCAGGCGAGCGCGCCGCAGCGGCGCTTCTTTGCCGGCTTCGTCGACGAATTTAAGTAGTGCTTGCGCCAATGTCGTGCTGGATAGCGGCGCTGAAGCCAGTTGATTTAATAGACCGGCGCGAAAACTCCACAATTGCGGATCGGCGATTTCTGCGGCGCGGGTCAGGCTGCCGCCGCTGAACGCTGCTAGACGCTGGGCATCGCCTGGCTCGGCAACGATTTTTTTATCGATCAACAGTTTGGCGACGAGTGATTCCTCCAACGGACGAAAGCGAACAATTTGGGCCCGCGAGCGGATGGTGGGCAGTTGCCGGTCGGCGCTGGTGCTGATCAGGACCAGGATGCTGCGCGGCGGGGGCTCTTCCAAGGCTTTTAAAAGGCAATTCGCGCCTTCCTGATTCAAAAAATCGGCGTCATCGATCACGGCGACTTTGCGGTGGCCGCCAAAAGGGCGCAACGACAGGTTGAAGAGCAGTGAATTACGTACTGGATAATCGGGCTCATCGCCTTTGAGCAGGCCGAGAGGGATAAAGCTCTTGCCGGCAGGGCGAGCGACCGTGAGGAAATCAGGATTGGTCCTGGCCAGTACTTGCACGCAAGCCGGGCAAGCGCCGCAGGGATCGAGCAGTTTTTCGTCACGCCTTTCGCACAGCAGAGCTTGTGCCAACTGCTGTGCAAACAAGCTTTTACCGATTCCTTCGGGCCCAACAAACAGAAAAGCACTGGCCAATCGGCCGTGCTGTAGGGCATTGCGATAATGAGCGACGACATCGTCGTGGCCAAGTAGGTTAAGCCAAGGCATCGCTAGTAACAGGGTTCGAGATTGACAGGGCGGTTCGGGAGCCGGACTGAGGCCGAGGCCTGACGAACCAAGCATGGCAAAAGTCCGGCGCGCATGCCACCCCCGGCGGCAAAATCGCGGGAGCTTAACCATTCAGCAGGATCGCACGCTGCAAGCTCGCCATATTCTGCGATGAAATTGTAAAGAAGTAGTTGCAGTGATGCGCCGGCCAGCCCAGAATACAGGCGGGAAGCAGGCCACAGCGGAGAAACTGTGCTGGCAGGTTGTCGGGCGTTGGGATGCGACTTTAAGCGACGGCTTGTGTACCGCGGAAGGAACTCGCGATGAATCGAAGTGACTCGCCCAGCGCGCCAGTGAGCGCAGCCGATCAGGCTATGGACGGTGCTATTCTCGCGCCGCTTCCGGCGTGGCGGCTGTATGGCGTGCCGCTGACGGTATTAATTCTGGGCGGCGCCGCGACCATGTGGTCCTATCACGGCGTGCAGAGCGAATCGGAAGCCATGGCAAGCTTACTGCCCAGCATTGTTTTATATGGCGGCATGATGTTGAGCATCTTGATGGCCGGACTGTTATGGTCGGCAGGAGCCCGACGTTCCGCAGCGATCGCCATTGCGCGACAGGTAACAAAGTCGTTGCGCGAGAGCGAACACCGCTTGCAGGCGATTTTGGATAACACGTCGAACGTAGTGTACATGAAGGACATTCATGGCCGGTACGTGCTCGTGAATCGGCGGTTTGAACAACTATTCAAAAAAACGCGGCGCGAGGCGATTGGCAAAACCGATCAGGAATTATTTTCCTTGACGAATGCAGCCGCTTATCAAGAAAACGACCACCGGGTGTTGGAAACCGGGCAACCGGTGGAGGTGGAGGAACCAGTTCAGCATGAAGATGGCATGCATACTTATATCTCCAACAAATTTGCGTTGTTTGATGAGCAGGGCCGGCCCCACGCGGTGGGCGGAATTTCCACCGATATCACTGGCCAAAAAAATGCCGAACGGGCCCTGCGCGATTCGGAGGCGCGTTATTACTCGCTAGTGGAAAGCCTGCCACTGCGTACCTGGGTGAAGGACATGGAGGGGCGCTTTACTTTTGCCAACCAAGGTTTGTGCCAGAGCTTTGGTAAAACGCT
>DASXPQ010000293.1:0-4931 GCA_036493575.1 Pirellulales bacterium | reverse complement strand
GTCCGCCACCCTTCTTGGGATCGCGCAGCCAATGGTCGGCCGGCACAGTGCCGGCGTTCACCACAGTGACTATGTTTGCTGGTCCGCTGCGACTGGCAAGTAGTTCCTTCATCTTCATACCGTGAGGGGAAAAGCGACGATTGAAACCGACAACCAATTGCAAACCCTGGGCCGCCTTATACGCTTCGCTCACTTCTTTCAATCCTTCCTGATCGATGGCCAATGGTTTTTCCACAAACACGTGTTTCCCCGCTCGCAGGGCTGCGGCGGCCAGCCTAGCATGCGAATCGTGTTGCGTAGCAATCAGCACCGTGTTGATATTCGGATCGTCAAGGATTGTGCGGGCATCGCTGGTGCAAGTAGCAATCCCAAACTTTCGAGCCGCATGCGCCGCGCTCACTCCGCCGGCACTGGCGATCGAACATAATTGGGCGGGTGTGCGGACTAAAGCGGGCAGCAAAACTCGTGTGGCAAAGTTGCCCGCCCCAATAATCCCAACTCTCACTGAGTCGGCAGGCTGAGTTGTTTTGCTGGGCCGCGACGATTCCGCATGGACAACTGGAATGACTCGTTCGCCCCGCGGCTCATCCCGTGGATACTGCAGCACGATGCCCAGCTGATTGCGGTCTTGAACCAATAGATCGTAAGCTTCTGCTGCTTGGCTGCTTGCCACGCGAGTGGAAATCAAGGGTTCGACGTTCAGCCGTCCGCTAGCCATCATTTGCAATACTGCATCGATATTCCGCTGTTCGGTCCAACGGACAAAGGCGTAGGGATAATCGATGCCTTTCTCTTCATAATCTGCGTCATAGCGCCCCGGTCCATACGAGCATGACACTTGAAACGTCAATTCTTTCTCGTAAAACTCAGCCCGATGCAACTCCAAGTCAACCGTACCCACCAATACAATCCGGCCTCGTTTGCGGGACATTTGAGCGGCTTGGCTGACAATGTCATCGTCCTTTGCGGAAGCCGTAATCAGGACGGCATCGACGCCCTGCCCTGTCGAAAACGACAGGCCCGCTGCCACTGGATCGGTGCCATTTTTAAGGTTGACCGTGGAAGCGCCAAATTGTTTAGCCAACTCCAAGCGGCGCGAATCAGGATCGATCGCCAAAACGCGACATCCTGAAGCCATCAACATTTGCACAGCCAGGAGGCCAATCAATCCCAGCCCAAACACGGCCACACTTTCACCAATTTGCGGCTGCAATAACCGAATGCCTTGCAGGCCGATCGCCCCCAGAATTGCAAACGCGGCATGATCGTCGGTTACGTTGTCAGGAATACAAGCACAAAGGTTTTCCGGCCGATGAACCATCTCGGCATGCGGTCCGTTACTTACGACGCGCTGTCCTACAGCAAAGCCATTTACGCCAGCACCGGTTTCAATCACTACGCCGGCATTACAGTAGCCCAAAGTCATGGGTTCATCGAGCTTGGTGAATACCGCTTCCAAAGTCGGCAGTAGCCCATCGCTCTTAATCTTGTCAACCACCTGTCGCACTTTCTCCGGTTGTTGACGAGCCTTGACCACCAGGCCGGCGCGACCGAATTCCACCAGCATCCGTTCCGTACCAGCAGAGATTACCGTGGAACGCGTTTGGATCAACAAGTGTCCAACCAATGCACGTGGGCAAGGCACCTCGAGCAATTCCAACGAACCACTACGGAGGTTTTGGATAACTTGTTTCATACTTCGAATCAGTGAATATCTATCGAATCGTCGCAGCCGGCTACGCCAAAAGCTTAACCGTCTACCGCCAGACGCCCCGCGTGTCCACGATCACTTTCTCTTGTAAAACGCGACGCGGTATATCCTTGAACTGCCGATGATCAGTCAGAAGCACTAACATTGGGCAGCGGCTCACAACTTCCTCAAAGCTATGCAGCGGAAATTCTTTAAATCGGTCCGGCGAAACGTAAGGATCGCACGCCATCACCTCCCCGCCGCATCGTTTATGCAGTTCTCGCACGATTTCCAACGAAGGACTTTCCCGCAGGTCGTCGACGTCGGCCTTGTAAGTTAAACCCAAGCAGCCAATGCGCGGTTGGGCAAATTGCTTGGCCAGGTCCAGAATGTGTTCCACTACGTAATGCGGCTTGCCGTCGTTCACCTCTCGGGCGGTGCGCATCAAAGGGGTAAGTTTTGGGGCAGCGTGAACCAAAAACCAAGGATCAACACTGATGCAATGCCCTCCCACGCCAGGCCCCGGCTGCAAAATATTGACCCGAGGATGGCGGTTCGCCAGTGCAATGATTTCCCAAGGATCGACTCCTAGGGAGTCAGCCAACATCGATAGTTCGTTGGCGAAGGCAATGTTCACGTCGCGGTACGAATTTTCTGTGAGTTTGGTAATCTCGGCCGCAATGGCACTAGTGGTAAAAATCTCTCCTTGAACGAACGTTTCATAAAACTGTCGCGCTCGACGAGCACAGGCCGGCGTCATGCCGCCGATTACGCGATCATTTCGGACCGCTTCCAGCAGAATCCGCCCCGGTAACACCCGTTCCGGACAGTGAGCCACGAATACGTCCCGTCCTACCGTCAGTTCCGGTGGAATCGCCTGCGGCACAACGATTTTTTCTGTTGTGCGCGGCGGGCTTGTCGATTCCAACACCACCAGGTTTCCCGATCGCACTTGGGGCCGAATTGCCCGGCTAGCCTGCTCGACATACGAAAGGTCAGGCGAATGATCGGGGCAAATCGGCGTAGGGACGCACAAAATGAACACGTCGGCGGGCTGGGGTTCATTCGCGGCCTTCAGTTGTCCGCTGTTTACCGCCGACCGAACGAGAATATCGAGATCAGGTTCTTCGATGTGAATTCGCCCCTGATTGATTGTACTGACCACCTCGGGCCTCACATCCACTCCCAGCACATGAAAACCCTTATTCGCCAGAATGCTTGCCGTGGGAAGACCAATATAGCCCAAGCCCATTACGCAGACCGTAGTGGCCGATGGTGTGATGGGCGGAGACTTCGCTTCCAGTTTAGAATTCATTTGTTCCATCCTTGCTGAAGCATCAATTCCGCAATGCGCGTTGCCGACTTGCCATCTCCATACGGATTCCGATCGATTTGCCGCCGAGCATATTCTGCCGCATCTGTGAGTAATAGCGCCGTTCGGCCAACAATTCTATCGAAAGACGTGCCCACTAGTTCTGCCGCCCCGGTTTCCATGGCTTCCGGTCGCTCTGTGGTTTCGCGCATTACCAGCACGGGTTTACGGAGCGTCGGAGCTTCCTCTTGAACGCCGCCGGAGTCCGTCAAAATAAGCGTGGACCGGTCCATAAGCCACACAAATTCAGAATACGGAACCGGCTCCGGCAAATGCAAATTCGCCAGTCCACCCAATACACGATGCACCGGCTGCTGCACGTTCGGGTTTAAATGGACCGGATAAACAAATGCAACATCCGGGAACCGCTCGGCCAGCACGGCAATAGCGCGGCAAATATTTTCAAACCCCGGGCCGAAGTTTTCGCGTCGATGCCCAGTAATCAGTACCATCCGCCGGTCGCCTAGAAAAGAATACTTCTTTCGCCAGGCGTCAGCATGATCGCGTTCGCGATGCACGGTCCACAGCAGTGCGTCGATCACGGTGTTGCCGGTAACGTGGACGGTTTTCGGATCGACTCCCTCACGCAACAGGTTGTCGGCACTGCGCTGCGTTGGTGCACAGTGCAAATTTGTCACAATACTCGCCACCCGGCGATTGAATTCTTCCGGCCACGGGGCTTGCAAGTTGCCGGTGCGCAAACCCGCCTCAACATGAACGTATGCTGTGCGGCGGTAAAAGGCGACCATCGCAGCGGCCATCACTGTAGTGGTATCACCTTGTGCCACGATACAGTGCGGGGTGAAACGAGTGAGCAGACTATCAATGCCTTCCACACATCGTGCTGTCAACGAGGAAAGTGATTGATTGGACTGCATCAATTTCAAATCTGCATCGACGGGAATTTGGAAGTAATCCACTACCTGCGCAAGCATCTCCCGATGCTGGCCCGTTAGGCATACGATCAATTCGATATCCGGCGATCGACTGCATGCCTGGACCAAGGGCGCCAGTTTAATGGCCTCCGGCCGGGTGCCAAATATTAATAGCGTGCGTAATTTAGACAAGGTGTTCTCGCAGGGCCGGAGTTAATGTTTGAAGCTGTTGGCCCCGAATGCGAATGCATCCAGCAACTCTCTACCAGCCCTATCTAATTCTTTCATTATAAGCCTTGCCGGCAGGACGCACGCTGACCGTTGTGACAGAACGTTGCCGGAAACCGTTGAACTCTTTTTTATCGGCTGCGAAATTCGCACAACCACTACGATCCGCGCGGGACGTTCCACAACAGAAGTTTCTCAATCAACCGCCCGTTGAAAAGGGGCAGTTACAGACGAAAACGCCGACGAGGCTGGTTCGATCGGCGTCAATGCCGAGTACACCGAGTTCTGATTGCAGGCAAGCGATTCTCCCGTAGACGAATCTTGATTGTGCTGTGAATCGACCGGTTCGACAAAATTCCTCTCAGCCAACCGCGAGACAAGCTTTGTAAATTGATCGGCCTGTCGATGGCGATGAAAATGCCGCTCGACGTATTGCCGAGCTCGCAGCCCCATCTGTCGAGCGACCGGACGGTCGGCATGCAACTTCCGGACAGCGGCTGCTAACGATTGTGAATCCCCCGGCGGGGAGAATATACCTCCTCCGGCCGCTTCGACCACCTGCCGAATGACTCCGTCGATGCCAAGCACCGTCGGTCGTCCTGCCGCCATATAGTCGAACACCTTGTTCGGGTAGGTCGTGGTGAACATCGGAATGTTTTTGAGCGTTGCCACGCATACGTCGGCGGCCGCCAACACCTCGGGCATTCGGCTCTTGGGAAGTGCTCCCGTGAACATAACATTGGTCAACCGCAACTGAGAAGTTCGA
>DASXPQ010000292.1:0-2685 GCA_036493575.1 Pirellulales bacterium | reverse complement strand
CTTCTTGGCGACGCACCGCACACCGGGGATGCACAAGCTGCCAGGAGCCGTCGGCGGTTTGCGTCGCGCGCAGCTTTGCGACAGCGGGTGAAGCGGCGGTTTGCTTTTTTGCAGCCGGCTGATGTGGAATATTGCTAGCGGACGATGCCGGATCGCCGGAAGTTTCCTGATCACGGGCAACTTTTCGATTTGGTTTTCGCCGAGACACAAGCGTCGCTAGATTGTTATTGAGGATGCGATAGAATTGCGACCACATCGGCCGCACAATGCCGGCCGACATTCACTGCAGCCTAAACAACGGGGTGTGTTTCGTCCACCGATTGGTCCATATACCCTGTTTGCAGACACTCATTTTCTTTTCCAATTCTGCCAAATCAAAGACCTCCAATGCCGCGAATTGGGTTGAAAAAGCAACCGACTACCGCCACTTGGCGACGTGATGTTCGGCAACGGTTGCGGGCCTGGTATCGAAAACATGCCCGCGATTTATCGTGGCGAAGGATGAGTGACCCCTACGCCATTTGGGTCAGCGAGATCATGCTCCAGCAAACGCAAGTAGCGACGGTGGAACGGTACTTTGCAAAGTTCATGGCAAAGTTTCCTACGATCACTGCTTTGGCTGCCGCTTCGGAACAGCATGTTCTGCGGCTCTGGGAAGGCTTGGGATACTACCGCCGGGCGCGGCAACTGCATGCGGCAGCAAAACAAATTGTCGCCGAGCATGGCGGGCGATTTCCAACGGATGCCGATGCACTGAGGCTCCTGCCGGGCATCGGGCGATATACCGCCGGAGCGATACTGTCGATTGCTTACGATCTTCCCGCGCCAATTTTGGAAGCCAACACCGTGCGGTTGCTGTGTCGGCTGATCGCCTTCCGTGGTGATCCAGCCAGTAGCGAAGGGCAAGCACTTCTCTGGCGGACAGCGGAAGAATTGCTTCCACGCCGTGGCAGCGGCGACTTCAACCAGGCGCTAATGGAATTAGGCAGTTTGTTGTGCACGCCGCGCAATCCTGCGTGTGAGAAGTGTCCACTCCAGTTACTTTGCCCGACCCGTCGCAGCGGATTGCAGGATTCCATTCCCGCGCCGCGCCGCAAACCGGCCGCGGAAGAGGTGCAGCAAGCAGCGGTGGTAATTGTCCGTGGTGGAAGAGTCCTGCTGCGCAAATGCGGCCCGAAGGAACGGTGGGCGGGGTTATGGGACTTTCCGCGCTTTGTAATAAGTCAATCGAACGGTCAGCGACAAAACCGCTCGGAAACAATCGAACTGATCGACAGCGTACAGCAATTGGTGGGCGTTACGATCAATCGACCGAAACATCTAGCTACATTGCGGCACAGTGTAACGCGCTTTCGTATCACGCTCGACTGTTTTGTTGCCCAATCCGAAGCCGCACAGAAACGGCGAACTGCGGCGGCATCGAACAATGGCCTCGGCGAATTGCGTTGGCTGAAACCGCAAGAGCTGGACAACTATCCGTTGAGTACCACCGGCAGGAAACTGGCAAAACTGTGGCGCCAACACAGTGCCACGCGCGCCTCTGCAACTTCCTAGCGCGGCTTTAACAGTGCATCTACTGCGGCGCCTATGTCAGGATTGGCCATCAACGTTTCGCCAACCAAAATGGCATTCACCCCAGCGGCTTCCAAGCGCTCCAAGTCCGCGCGGGTGCGGATGCCGCTTTCAGCGACCAACACACAATGCTCCGGCACCTGCTCGCGCAGCCGCAGCACATGATCCAAATCGGTTTTGAACGTGTGTAGATCGCGGTTATTAACGCCAATCAGTGTGGCCCCCGCTTCAAGCACGCGTGGCAAGTTGGCCGGCTCGTAAAGCTCCACCAGCGGCGTCATGCCCAGCGCGACAATTTCGTTGTGCAGCGCCCTTAAATTGCAATCGTCCAAGCATTCCGCGATGAGTAGCACCGCGTCGGCGCCAGCTGCCCGGGCTTCATAGACCTGATACTTGTCGAGAATGAAATCTTTACGCAATAGCGGCAAGCTAACGGCGGCGCGAATCTCGCGCAAGTAATCCAGGTGGCCTTGGAAGAACGGCTCGTCGGTGAGAACACTTAAGCACGTCGCACCGTGTTGTTCATAAATGCGAGCAATTTCGACGGGATTGAAATCGGCCCGAATGACGCCGGCACTGGGACTGGCTTTTTTCACCTCGGCAATCAATTTGATCGGCCCGGGCACGGCCAATGGCGCAAAAAAGTCGCGCGACGGCGGCGCGGCTTCAGCAGCGGCACGAATCTTTGCTTCCGAGGTAGCCGCTTTAGCAGCTTCGATTTCGCGGCGCTTGCTGACAACGATTTTATCCAGAACGGACATAATGAAGCGTGACTACAAGAATGTCTTCGGCTCGGCGGGAACCCCGCCCTGCTTTGCCCAAAAAGTCTGACGTACCCACAATCCTTTGCGACAGCAACACGTGACAGCTTCGCGAAATTGTGGCTTGACGTGATTTTTTGTGCAAAGCCACCCCGCCCTCCCGGCCCATTAATTCTAGTGTTTGAAATGGCGGCGGCCGGTACAAACCATGGAAATTCCTGCGGCGTTGCAAGCGGCAATCACTTCATGGTCGCGCTTGCTCCCGCCGGGCTGAATCACGGCTGCGACCCCGGCGGCGGCAGCCAGCGAAATGGAATCGGGAAATGGAAAAAAAGCGTCGGAGGCCAACACG
>DASXPQ010000291.1:0-3836 GCA_036493575.1 Pirellulales bacterium | reverse complement strand
GCTGTTAACTTGTGCCCGCTGTATGGTGAAGCTTATTTGTATTTGAGCGAGCTTTGTTTTCTAGAGGGTACAAGTGCGACGGCTAAATCACAGTTTTTGGCCCAGGCGTTGGCAGTCCGGCCGTACGATGGCGAAGTGCAGTTCGAAGCCGGCAAGGAATGTTTTCTCGAAGGACAATCGGACGAGGCGATTGAACATTGGCGTCTGGCGTATCGCAGCGGCGAGGAATACAAGACCCGATTGATCGATCTGTTTACCAACGAATTGGCGGCCCAAGTACCGATCAGTTTTTTTCTGGAGCAATTTCAGCCCGATTTAGATGGTTTGCGGCAACTTCTGGCGCATTACCGCAATTCGCCTCCTTCTAACCAGCGCAGCAGCTTGTGGCAGTATTCTGCCGCGCAAATTGTTGCTGCCGCGACAGCGCAGCAAGGAGCTTCGGCCAGTACGTTGTGGTTGGAGGCCGAACCGCTTTATCACGATTTGGGGGATGGTGCACATCGGTTGATGTGCATCACCCAAGCCTTGATCGCCAACCCTGGAAATTACTCAGCTCATCAAGCGGCGGTGAATTGCTATTACGAGCAAAGCGATTTTGACCGTGCGGACGAGCACGTGAAATGGTGTTTAACCCGATCACCAAACGATTCCAATCTGAAGCGCATTCACGATGCGGTTGTGAAAGCGCGACTGAATGATTCGGCAAAACCCCAAGCGGCGCCTATGCAAGCAACCCTGGACGTCTCGACGCGGCGCTAAACAAAGTCAAAAGGACAGAATATGTTTGATGGGGCAATTGTGTTAAGGCGGAGGTTGATTCGCATCTTGGTGCGACTGACCGCGCTGGCGCCGCTGTTTGTCGGAGTGTATTTTGCCGCGTTTTGGCTGCGGTATGGCGACGTTTTCGACAAACAACAAACCCAGCAATTCGCAGCGACCGTCGCTTGGTTAGTGGCCATTAAGCTGGCGTTCTTCGGGCTTTTCCACGTGTACCGGCACTGGAGTCGGCAGGTTACATTGCTCGAACTGTTGGCGATTGCTAAAGCAGCGGCTGGAAGCACGGCAGTCGTGTGGCTGGTCAGTAAATTGGACGCCTCTCGACAACCGATCGCGAACAGCGTTTTGATTTTAGATTTTGGCGGCAGCATCTTGGCAGTCGGTGGGCTGCGTGTGGCGTTACGTCTGGCCCGGGAGTGGTACGGTGCGCGGCAGCCGTCGGAAAAGATCGTGCGCACATTGATTGCTGGGGTTGATTCGTCGAGCGAAGGGTTATTGCGGATCATTCGTCAAAGTCCGCAGCTGAAATATCAGGTCGTGGGTTTTCTTGATTGTTCGTCGCGGCATGTGGGGTTGCGCGTTGATGGAATTCCGGTCCGGGGGACGCTTGACGAAACTCCACACTTGGTCCGGCAACATGCCGTGCAGGAAATCTTGATTGTTGCCGGCACTCTTTCCGGTCGGCAGGTGCGCCGGCTGGTCGAACAATGCCAACAGGAGGGCGTATGTGTAACGGTGCTGCCCAGTTACGAGCAACTGCTAACGGGTCGCGTGGCTGTGCAGCCGCGGCCGGTGTCAATTGAGGATCTGCTTCGCCGGGAGGCAGTGCAACTCGACCTGCAAAACATTTCACACTTCATCGACAATCGAGTGATTATGGTTACCGGCAGCGCCGGCAGCATTGGTACGGAAATTTGCCGGCAGCTATTAAACTTTTCGCCCCGCAAACTGGTGCTAATCGATCGATCTGAAAACGGGCAGTTTTATCTCGAACAGGAATTGATACCCAAAAGTGCGCACTGTACGGTCGAGATTTGCGTGGCCGATATTACCGATAGACGCCGGATGCGAACGTTGATAGCTCGTCATCAGCCGGAAATCATTTTTCATGCCGCCGCCTATAAGCATGTCCCTTTGATGGAGAACAATCCCGGCGAAGCGGTGAAAAACATTGTGCTGGCGACGAGTGAATTGGCCGACTTAGCAGATGAATTTCGGGTCGATTCGTTCGTGATGATTTCCTCTGACAAAGCCGTGCGGCCGTCCAGCATTATGGGAGCCTGCAAGCGGACCGCGGAACTGTATTTGCAGGCAGTCGCCACAAATTCGAGCTGTCGGTTCATTACCGTTCGTTTCGGCAATGTACTGGATTCCGCGGGCAGTGTGGTGCCCATTTTTCGAGAACAAATCAGCCGGGGGGGACCGGTAACGGTAACTGATCCGGCGATGCAGCGGTTTTTTATGACCATTCCGGAAGCCTCGCAATTGGTCATTCAGGCCGCGGCGATTGGCCAAGCGAATGAAATCTTCGTGCTTGATATGGGCGAACCGGTACAAATTGTAGATTTGGCGGCGGACATGATTCGCCTTTCTGGCTTGCGTTTGGGTGAAGACATTGAGATTGAATTCACCGGCATTCGGCCAGGTGAAAAACTGTTTGAGGAACTGTATTCGCACGGCGAGCAACATTTGCAAACGCAGCATCCGAAGATTATGGTCGCCGCACAAGAAGCCATCGACGTCGATACCGTTGTTGCCACCGTGGAGCGGCTGGCAGCGATTGCCGAAGAGCCCTTCAGCACGATTGCGGCAGAATTGGGCAAACTTATTCCCGAGTTCCAGTGTCCGAAGCCCACTATGGTGCGGCTGGCGGCTTGATGATTGCCTGGGCTGGTTTTCCTGAGCGGCGAAATTGACGAGTACTTCGAAATGGAGTTCTACACTCTTCTTACTGTGCTCACGGTAGTAATTGGCGCATTGGCGCTATTGCTTTGGCGGCAGACCCGGTCGATCGCCATTGTGATGGGAATTGGGTTCCTTTATTACTGGTCGCTATTTGGCGCCTGGTCGTTAGTCTACGATTTGCGCGGCGGCGACAGCGGTATGCACTATCAATACTTGTTCGATAAGATGTTCGCTGTTGATCTGGATGGTGATTATTTCCGCGCCTTGGTGTACCTGGGCTTGTTCATCATCGCCGTGGAAGCGGCGTTGCTGTGGTATTTGCCCGGCTCTCCGATCCCCAAACCGCTGCCCAAGGAGAAGTTAATTCGTATTTCCCACACCAAGTTGCTAATCATATGCAGTCTGGCCGGGTTTGTGAGCTATGAACTGATTCAGGACAGCTTACGATTTGCCTCAATCAACAACATCTCTGCTTATTTGGTGACTCGCGGCGAGACCGATTACGATGTGATTTCGCTGTTCACGGTGCATGCCACGCTCAACCGCCTAGCACTGTTCCCAGCAGTCATCGGGCTGGCGGTGCTGGTATCAGGACGAAATGTACGGATGGTTATAGGCCCCGGCGGGCCAGGCGTGTTATTAGCTTATGCAGCATTGCTTTCGGCAATGTTCGTACTTTGCTTAGTATTGGGCAATAAAAACGAATTGTTTGTCGCGCTGGTTACAGGAGTGCTGTTCTATTTGGCGAACGACTTGCAACCCCGTAAAGCGGCTCTTTTGGGAATTAGTGTCTCTGCATTTGCCGCCGTGGCGTTTATTGATTTTGTCCGCGGCGCCGCGGTTAACGACATGGGCGAACTGCTAAGCGCTGGCAATTTATTTGACTCGGTAGCCCGGATTGCGTCGAGTAACGAAGCGTTCGCCAGCCATATGTCGATGTATGGTTGTCTGCACAATGAGGTGCCGCTGACGTATGGATCGAGCTTCGTAAGCCTGGCAGCCTCTGTAGTGCCGCACTACTTCTGGCCGGACCGTCCACCCGATATTTACACACATTACGCCACTGCGGTCCAGGCTACCGCCGGGCAAGGATATTCGATTCATCATGCCACAGGATGGTATTTGAATTTCGGTCTGCCCGGCGTGCTGATCGG
>DASXPQ010000290.1:0-1526 GCA_036493575.1 Pirellulales bacterium | reverse complement strand
GCTTTACCGGCTACCGCGACGCCTGGACCATTTGGGAACAGTTTAGTACCCCGGTCGATAAGCACGCTTACTTCGCAGTGCAAGCAACTGCCGGATTAGCAACGCTGGGCTGGTCGGTGTGGTTGCGCCGTGCAAAACGTTCTGCGGCCGAAATTGTTGCCTACACCTTGGCCATGTGGTCGGCCTGGCAACTCTTGTTTGGACCCGGATCAGAGCGGCTGACCTATCTGATTATCGCCCCATTCGCGGCGTGGGCGATGCTAACCTCTTTTTTTGAACGCCGTAATTTGTGGTTAGCTACTGCAGCATTCATCACCATGTTCTTGCTGGGTTCGGGAAACGCCGAGCGCGTTTTAATCCGCTGGACGCACACCGCCGTTGCGCTGGAGCCTATGGGGGTGCTACTGTTTGCCGCCTGGCTGCTCCGACATGCGTACTGCCATTGCCCAGCGAAAGGCGAATTGGCCAAGCCGCGCGCCGCGGTGATGATTGCACAAAACGATGGCCGGTCAGCAGCTTGAACCGAACTCGACATGGACCCGGACTCGGCCAGCGCGCGAATGTCGAACCCTGCACTCTTCAACTGGCCCACGATTGCGGCCGCAGGGTCAATCGACGCCCGCTTTAGCGCCGGCAATTAGGGCAATGAATTCGCGGTTCGTTTTGAATTTCCCCAGCTGTTTAGTCAACTGCTCCATGGCATCCACATGGTGCATATTCGCCAGCGTGCGGCGGAGCATTGTAATGGCGTGGAGCGAATCGGCGTCGAGCAGTTTTTCCTCGCGGCGGGTGCCCGATTGGGTAATGTCCATTGAGGGCCAAACACGGCGGTCGGCAAGTTTGCGGTCCAACACCAATTCCATATTACCGGTGCCTTTGAATTCCTGGAAAATTGCTTCATCCATGCGGCTGCCGGTATCGATGAGCGCGGTGGCCACGATCGTCAGCGAGCCCCCCTCTTCAAACAGCCGGGCTGTGGCGAACAGCTTTTTGGGAATATCTAAAGCGCGAATATCCAAGCCGCCTGTGGCCGTGCGATCGCCGCGGGTTACCTTGTTGAAGGCCCGAGCCATGCGGGTGATGGAGTCCATGAGCAGGAATACATCTTTACCCATTTCCGCCAGGCGCTTGCAGCGTTCCACGACCAATTGCGCCAGCCGCACGTGGCTTTCCACATCGCGATCCAAACTACTGGCGATGACGTCTCCCTTTACGCTGCGGCGCATGTCGGTAACTTCTTCGGGGCGCTCGTCGATCAAGAGCATCACGAGGTGCATGTCTGGATAATTCTGAGCGATGGCCTGGCTGACTTGTTGCAGCAAAATGGTTTTACCGGTACGCGGCGGAGCCACAATTAAGGCCCGTTGGCCCTTGCCGATGGGCGTAAGCAAATCCATTACCCGAGTCGTGATCGGCTGCTGAGCCGTTTCCAGTTGCAGCCAGCTTTCGGGATTAATTGGCGTGGGCTGATCGAAATCTTTGACGTTGCAATAATCTTCCGGCTTCATGCCGTCGGCGTCGTGAAT
>DASXPQ010000289.1:0-3131 GCA_036493575.1 Pirellulales bacterium | reverse complement strand
CGCCGGCGACAAAATGCTGGTCGTCACCACCGGCAAGCAAACGGCCCGCGCCTACGACTTGGCCACCGGCAAAGAAGTTTGGACCTGTAACGGCCTAACGCCCGCAGCCATTCCAACTCCTGTCTTCGCTGGCGGCATCGTCTACTTGCTTTCCGGCTTCCAAGGAAATTCCTTGTTGGCAATCAAGGCCGACAGCTCCGGCGACCTCACCGGCACCGACGCCATCGTGTGGAAGTTCGATAAAGACACCCCCTACGTTCCTTCACCATTGCTGTACGACAACCACTTGTATTGCTTCAAATCGAACAAGGCCATTCTCTCCTGTTTCGATGCCACGACAGGCAACCATTTATTCGGCCCTGAACGGCTCGAGGGCATTCAAGACGCCTACGCCTCGCCAGTCGGCGCCGATGGACACGTCTACCTGGTCGGCCGCAACGGCACAACCGTGGTTATCAACAACGCAGATAAGCTCGACGTTGTAGCGACCAACAAACTCGACGAAGGCATCGACGCCTCCCCCGCCATCGTCGGCAACGAACTATTCCTCCGCGGCAAAAACCATCTGTTTAACATCTCCGAAAAATAATTGCCTTCACTCCGCATTCCACCCTCCCAACTGCCCGTCGTTCATCGTTTATCGTTTCCTCTCACCCCTCACCAAACCATGCCATTCTCACTCACCGGAACGCTCCTCGCCGGCATTGCCATCGCCGCCATCATCTGCACCAACTGCGGTAAAGTCGTCGCTCAGCAAAACTCCGATTGGGCCAAAAAACGGCTCGACGATTCCCCACGCCACGGCGAATGGGTCAAAGTCAATCACGACAACCGCGAGGTCAACTGCTTCATCACCTATCCGGAAGTCAAAGACAAAGCCACCGCGGTGATTGTGATTCACGAAATCTTCGGCCTCACCGATTGGGTTCGCGGCGTCACCGATCAGCTCGCCGAAGCTGGCTACATTGCCATCGCTCCCGACCTGCTTTGGGGTAAAGCCCCCAACGGCGAAGGCACCGATGCCCTCATCAAAGCCGAAGGCGCCCAATCCATCGGGCAAGCCATCCAGTCGCTGCCTCCCGACCAAATCACCGCCGACCTGAACGCCGTTTACGATTACGTTTCCAAGCTCCCTTCCTGCAACGGCAAAGTCACCGTGAGTGGCTTCTGCTGGGGCGGCGGCCAGTCCTTCCGTTACACCACCAACAATAAAAACTTGAAAGCCTGCTACTCCTTCTACGGCCCGCCGCCGACCGATCCCGCTGCTGTGGACCGCATCACCTGCCCCATCTATGGCTTCTACGCCGGCAACGACAACCGCATCGATTCGCAGATTCCCGCCATCACGGATCTCATGAAACAGGCCGGTAAAACCTACGACCCTGTCACGTACGAAGGCGCCGGCCACGGCTTCATGCGCGCCGGCGAACAACCCAACCCCCAAGAAGCCAACAAAAAAGCCCGCGACGAAGCCTGGGCCCGCTGGAAAGAATTGCTTAAATCAATTTAAGCAGTAATGCTCTTTTGATTATCGAGCACTGGCCCAATTTATCTCTAACTTTTGGGCCACTCATTTGCTAAGGTGATTTCACGCGCCGTCAGAGCCGGACTGTCCCCAGTCCGGTGTTCGTTCCAACCCATTTTACTTTGATCGCCACGAATACTGACAACAATGCACACTTTCAGACATAAACTCACCGACTTGTGTCACACAAAAACTCGCATACCTCCACGAATTGCCGAACCAGCATTAACATGCCCCTGACAAAACCAACCCATTCTGTCACGAAAATAAAAATCCCGGACAAAACTGACAATACTTATTCAATTGCCGGAGGCATTCCATGACCTAAACTTGTCGGGCTAATTTCGCAATCAGCGTCAGACAATTAACTCGGCAAACCCATGAAACTGCGACTTATAATACTAAGCATCCTTTCGATGCCGGCGATTTGCTTCGCGCAAAATCCAACCCACCCAGGCACGCTCCCCGAGACTCAGGCTGCTACCGAAGCAGCAAACAAGCGCGTGCAAAGCGCGACCGTAATCGCACTCGAAGCGCGGCTCTGGGATCCCAACACCGACGTCCGCCAAGCAGCCATCTACGCCCTGGAAGCCATGGGCCCCGGCGCCAAATCCGTCGCGCCTTCGATCGCCCAACGAGTTCGCGACCCCGACGCATACCTCCGCGCCGATGCCGCCCGCACCCTGGTCGAACTCGGCCCCGACGCCATCCCCAGCCTGTTACCGTTGCTCGACGACGGCGACCCCCGAGTCCGCGAGTTAACCGCCCGATCAATTCAGGAAATCGAGTTCAACGTTGCCTCCGGCAAACCTGCCGGCTTGCACTAGAATAACCCAATCACCCGCATGCCGCTTAATGCGCCGCAGCCATCGCACCCTCATGAACTTTCGGAGGCTGATAATCGCCCGGCGGCACGCGAAAACTAATTGCGAACCGGTTCCACCCGTTGATCGCAACAATCGCCAGCGTCAGATCGACCAATTCCTTTTCGTCGAATTCCTGTCGCGCTTGCTCGAAATCTTCATCCGGCGCATGCGTATCAGCAATCCGCGTCACAGCCTCTGTCCACGCCAGCGCGGCACGCTCGCGGTCAGTATAGAACGGCGCTTCCCGCCACGCATTCAGTGCATACAGCCGCTGCTCCGTTTCGCCGGCCGCCCGCGCATCTTTGCTATGCATGTCCAGGCAATACGCACAACCGTTAATCTGCGAGGCCCTCATTTTCACCAATTCCCACAGCGATTGCTCCAGTCCACTTGAGCGAATGCATTTTTCCAGGCCCAACATGGCCTTAAATACTTCCGGCGAGGCTTTACCGTAATCAATCCTAGCTTGCATGATTCTGCTCCTTACCTAATTGGACCACGGCCGATAGAGTAACTGCCCCAATGGATTATATAGGTGCAGGAAGGGCCGGACCAACGAACCAAATTATAAGGAAGATTAAAGCCAGCGCAGTCGCAACGACCATACATGGAATATACTTTTGCGGAGCGCCTCGAAGGAGGGATGCTGAATGGCTACTGATGTTAATGCTGTTGAATGCGTGGAAACCCGATGCTGCATTGTGGGTGGCGGTCCGGCCGGCATGATGCTGGGATATTTG
>DASXPQ010000288.1:0-2617 GCA_036493575.1 Pirellulales bacterium | reverse complement strand
CGAGCCCCTGGTCTGGCGCATGCCGCGGCTGGAGTCTCACGCCAAGGAACAATTGACAGTTCGCTTAGTCCCACGCGAAAGCCAATCGTTCGACTTGGCCGTCCAATGGTCCTGCGCTCCGGCCATGTCGAAAGCCATGGTCGAAGTGAAAGAACCAAAAATTGCCCTCACGTTGGACGGGCCGTCCGAATTGCTCTTCGGACAGACCAAGGTCTATCGGCTCACTCTAGCCAACCCTGGCAACGGTGACGCTGAAAACGTCGTGTTATTGCTAGCGCCGGTCGATGGCGGAGCAGGCGCTCCCACTCGCCATGAAATCGGTTTGATTCGCGCTGGTGAAACCAAGCCGGTCGAAGTGGAACTTTCGGCCCGTCAGGCCGGCAAACTCGCGATCAAGGCGATGGCCGTTGCCGACGGAAATCTCAAATCCGAAGTCGCCCAAGATATCCTGGTTCGCCGCGCCGGCTTGAAGGCGAACGTCACCGGTCCAGAATTAAAGTTCGCCGGCACACCAGTCACCTATAACGTTGTCGTTGCCAACCCTGGCAACTGCACCTGCGAAAACATTAGCGCCTCGGCAATTTTACCGCCTGGTGCAAAGTTTGTTGGCAGTCCTGGGGCACAGTTTGTAGAAGAAGAGAACAAAGTTACCTGGATCATCCCCAGCCTTCGAGCCGGCGCTGAGCAGGAATTGCAGTTAACTTGCACCTTGAACTCGCCTGGCACAAACCGTGTTCAGGTGCTGGCCACCGCGGCCGGCGATTTGAACGATAACATTTCCACGGTCACCAACGTCGAGGCGCTGGCCGATCTGAAGCTGGAAGTTGCCGATCCGCCGGGACCATTGGCCGTCGGCGAAGAAATGATTTACGAAGTGCACATTCGCAACCGCGGGACCAAAGCCGCGGAAAACGTCGATGTCGCCGGCTTCTTCTCCACGGGCATCGAGCCACTCAACGCCCAGGGAGCCCCAAATCAAATCGCTCCAGGGCAGATCGTGTTCAAACCTATTGAGGCGATTGCACCAGGAGCCGAAGTCGTGTTGCGAATCAAGGCCCGCGCCGATCAGCCTGGCAATCACGTCTTCCGTACGGAAGTAAACTGCCCGTCGGTGGGCGCCAAGCTGGCGTCAGAAGAAACAACACTGTTCTATGGCGACGCAAGAACTGCCGAGGAACGAATCGCAGTTCGACCGGCGATGGCGGCTCAAACCATTCCGTCCAGCGATAGTTCGGCGCCCGCCGTAACGCGCTGAAAGCCCACAGCGCTGTTCTGATCAAATGGAATTGAATGCCGCGGATGCGAAGCAATTGCGGCCCCTGCATTTTGTTGCCAGGTGAACTCTACGCTTAAACTTGTTTTGCGCCTAACCGCTTGCGGCCGAGCAATACACCCACCAAGCTCAAGCTGCCCAAAAACAGCGTGCTGGGTTCAGGCACCGCCGGATTGCTGCCGGTCTGGGCAGGAATTGTGATGACCGTATCTGGCGTGTTGAGGCATGAATAAGCAATACCGAACGAGGTAGTTGTCGCCAGATTTGCCGGCAAGCTGTTCCAAGTGTTCGGACCCGCTTGAGGGTGCGAGTTATCCGGCAAGCTAAAAAAAGCGGTACTGTCGGCGTTTTGGCTGGTAGTATTGTCAAACGAGAAGAATATTTGACGGTAATCTGCGAACTTCGTGTCGTGATTCGTGACCGGCACCAAATGCACGCGAAAGATCATGGAATCCCCCGGATCCAAACTGTCGAAATTCAAAGTGATCGCGGACGCACCCACTGTAGGCAGAGAGCCGAGAGTTGGTGAGGTTATTGATACGCCGCCGACGACGTCGAGATTGATCTGCGTCAAACTCAGGTTTTGGGTCGGATTATGCAGCTGGACGGTCAGGCTATCGAGCTTCGCATTCGAGCCCGGATCGCTGGTATTCGTAATTTCCAAGTACGGATTATTACGCAGGTACACCCACTCGGCCATGGTCGTATGTAAAGTCGAAGGCTGGTCTGTTTCCAGAGCAGTTAAGTCTTCGGAAATTGCAATACTGTAGCTACAGTTAGTCGCCCCGGCAGGACGAACCGCCAGCGCGAAGAATAAGCAAGCCGCTGCCCACCCAACGACAAATCGCTTCCCTAGTCGGTTCAAATGCGCGCAAAACATGATGCCTCAGTTCCTTTCGGCAACTCGATGCGCCGTTGCCGTGGCGCGTGCTGCTCATTGGCAGTCCCCGTGACTTCGCCTTGGGTCTGGTGAAGATCGCCGTGCCCGATCAGCACTCTTGCGCGCTCGTTAGAAGGCTGCGGTCATATTTCCACAGCGAAACTCAGACGTTGCCGTCCCCAATGCGCAGATAAGCAGATCAGCTTTAAAAAAAGCCGTGCGGGTCGCCACTTCGTGACATACCGCAACTGCTAACGCGCAGTGCGCAGCCTGTCTGAAGAATCGCACCGGAAAATAGAACTACCGCGCCGACTGGCGTTGGGGAGTGTTCCGTTTAGCGGCCTATCTTCTCTAAATTCCGCCCAACTCTGGACAGAATCGTTCCTTTTGCCTCTGCTCAACATAGTAATTGGGGCGGCGCGCCTAGTCAAGCTGGATGAGCGAATTAGCTAAACTTGGAGAAC
>DASXPQ010000287.1:0-2263 GCA_036493575.1 Pirellulales bacterium | reverse complement strand
AAAGATGTGCCAGCGGCAGTCGTCGATAAACTGGCTTCGCTACGGAATCAGAAGTTCAGTAATCAGGTAGATTTCACGGATGCGGTGAAAACCATTCTCGATGCGGATACGTTCACCAGTTATCAATCGGCAATCGTCGATGCAGCCTTCACTCGGCTGTCGCCGGCTGAGGCGCTGGCACTCAAACCAAACACATTTGGGCAAATCGTCGAGGGCGTGACCGAGTTGTTGGGCTCGTCGCCACCAACATTCGCGGGCGAAGTGTACGCGAAGCTCGTGGCGCAACGGACCGATCTATGGCACAGCGCTGTAAAGAAAATCAATTGGGAACTTTTCGATCGCGGCACCGAAACATTTACATGGTACGCCTTAGAAGAACTCGCCAAAGCCGCGGAGCAATCATCGCTTCTGTCGAGTGCCACGCGCGGCTCGGAAACTAAGCAGTTTGCAGACGCCGCAGTTCAGGCTCAATTGAGCAATCCAATCAATGAGGCCGATTTCAAACCCTTTGTTGCGCTACGCGCAGAGCTTGAAAAGCCGTTCCACGACCATGTTTTCTTGTGGCCACGCACGTCTGGTCCTAAGGGAGACTTGGTGGATGATGAGATGAACCTGCGCGTATTGCAAGTTCCGGGCTGGAGCAACATCTTCACGCAACCGATCATTAACCGGATCGACATGCTCTCGACAGGCGTGCGGACTGACATTGGTGTCAAGGTATTTGGCGATGATTTGGACGTAATCGACAAAGTTTGTAAGGAAGTCGAGAAAGCACTACAGCCTGTCAACGGCGCGCGAGACGTTGTGGCTGCTCCAATCATGGGAAAGGGATATGTGCAGATCGACATCAACCGCGAAGAGGCCGCCCGCTATGGCATTTCTGTGCAAGACATCCAAGATGAAATTGAAGTCGCCCTGGCCGGGCGGGCTGTCACCTATACCGTCGAAAAGCGAGATCGTTTTCCGGTAAGAATTCGCTATGCCCGTGCTGACCGAAATGATGAAGAAAGCATTCGGCACCTGCTCATCAGTCCCGGTAGCATGGCAACTGGATCGGGCATGGCAACTGCATCGACGAGTATGACGCCGAATTCAAGCACTCAAACCGCAATGCCGTCTGAATCCGCAAATGCTCCAGCAAATCGGGAAGGCCATTCCGCAAGCCCGGCACATGCAGCCAAAGGCAGGCCGTTCATTCCGCTCAGTGTCGTGGCCGATGTGAAAATAGTCGAAGGACCGGCAATGATTAAGAGCGAAAATGGCCGCTTGCTAAACTATGTGACCCTGAACGTCAGGGGCCGCGACATGGTGGGATTCGTGGATGAAGCGCAGCGAGTCGTCGCCGACAAAGTTAAACTTCCCGAAGGCGTGCATCTCCAGTGGAGCGGCGAATTTGAGCATCAAGTACGTGCGGCGCGAACCTTGCGATTTGTATTCCCGGTCGTCATCGTCTTGATCTTCGTGATTTTGTATCTCACCTATAACGATCTGGCAGATGCCGGACTAATGATGCTGGCGGTTCCCGAAGCCTTGGCGGGCGGTGCTTTCTTCATGTACCTGTTCCCCAAAATCGTCAATGGTTGGAGCGCCCCGCCGATGGATTTCAGCGTGGCGGTATGGGTCGGCTTCATCGCCTGCTTCGGGATGGCGACCGAGACCGGCATCATCATGCTCGTTTATTTGCGCGAAGCGATTGAAAAGCGTGGAGGTCTTGCAAATATCAAGTCGCTGGAAGAACTACGACAGGCCGTGATCGAAGGTGCGGTCCATCGCTTGCGGCCCAAGCTACTGACCGAAGGCGTAGCGATCATCGCCATCTTTCCGATGGTGTTTGCAAAAGGCGTTGGCGGCGAAATTCTCGCGCCGATGGCGTTGCCAGTCTTGGGAGGCTTGCTCATTTCAGACGAAGTCGTGGACCTATTCCTGCCAGTACGCTTCTATTGGGTCCGCCGCGCAAGATGGTTAAAACTGCACGGCAAGTCACAAGCGGCTGACGAAGAGGCAGCATCTGTTCTTTCGTTACCTGCTGTGGCGAGCAGAGTTGCCCGCTAGAGCCGCAGCGTGTAATTTACACCGAAACTTTGCAGCCCTGCAAGAAAAATGCTTAATTGCCAACAGTCGCGGGACGGTCAGCACCATTGACCACAACGGTCTCGAAACCCGCGACACGCGAGTGCTGCAAAATTGTAGCCAAACCATACCAACGATTGTTTGGCGACGGATGGCAGCCCATTCATCCGTCGATTGCTGTATTAGCCGGCGC
>DASXPQ010000286.1:0-5421 GCA_036493575.1 Pirellulales bacterium | reverse complement strand
GATCTGCGACGTCGAGATCGGTCATCGCTCGGCATCGGTGCGTCACCTCGGGGTGATCGCTAATCGTCTCGGCCGGGTGCTCCAATGGGACCCGCAGGCGGGTGTCGTGCGGCACAACCTGCTGAAACCATCTGGTCGCGGACTTCTTTGAGAAGTTTGGGACCGAAATCCCGAGCACGCTTTGGTCCAGCTGTCGCGACTAGGAAACGCAATGCCGATCGAGTGCAGTGGACTTCGGAGGTTTCTCGGTCGTCCTTGTGGTAGTGCTGTTTGGCATGCGCTAAATAAAGCAGCGCGAGATCATCAATCGTGTGGGTGAAGTGATCCGACTCGCATTGGTGCAATCGCCAGGTGTGTATCAGATCCTGATAGCGCTCGTGGGATTCAGGCGAACCGTAGGTGCCCAAATAGTGATCCCGGCCGTCAATTCGCACGCGGGCCTGACCACTGGATCGGTGAAATTGATACGTGGGAGGATGAAGAATACGGCGAACCATGGCGGCGCACTCCATGAAGGGTAAAAGGAGGGTATAAATACCCGCTTTCACGCCGCGCTGCCGAACGGTGACAGGTGAACCTAATCCTAGGTTCCAGCATGATTTACAAAATCAAACTTGTCAGTCGGGGCGACTGGATTTGAACCAGCGACCTCTTGGTCCCGAACCAAGCGCTCTAGCCAGGCTGAGCCACGCCCCGAAGTGTTTCTGAGGAGTCCTGATTCTAACCGAATCGCCTGCACGGTCAACGCACGACTTTCCATGCGTTCGGGCTCTGGGCAGAAGTCGATCTGTCCATGTTGGTCTGCGAAACATAAGAAATCGAAAAAACGGGACTCTGTGAAGGCATCGGTATCAGGTTAGCGCGATTGGAGTTGTTGCCTCGGGTAGCGAAATGATGATTGTGGCGCCTTGCCCGGGGACGCTGTGAACTTTCAAACAGCCACGGTGCAGAGCAACAATTCGCCAGCATTTGGACAATCCAAAACCGAGTCCGCGACCGGCTTCCCGACCCGAAAAAAAGGGGTCGAAGATTTTTTCGTGAATTTCTGTGGCGATTCCAGGTCCATCGTCGGTCACAGCAATTTGCGCCCAATCCGGCTGCTCGGATGGTGGCTCATTGCGCTGACCGCCAGGTTCTGAATGTTCGTCACTGCGGCATAGTTCGACGGTGATGTTTCCGCCTTGGTTAAGCGCTTCGAGTGAATTGACACACAGGGCACGCAATGCGATGCGCAATTGCACGGCATCGGCTTCGACGAACAGTGGTTCACGGCGCGTGGGAGCGTGCAGTGCGGTTTGTTGCTGTTGAGCGACATCGGCGAGTCCGGCCAGTACTTCTTCAACGAGGATCACCAAATTTATGCGCTCCAAGATCGGAACCGGGGGCCGGGCAAAAAGCATCATGTCAGCCAGCATTTCATGAGCTCGGAAGGCCTGCGTGTTAATGGCCGCCAAACGGCGACGACGCTCGGGATGATTTTCTTCCTTAAGCAGGGTTTGCGCGCGGCTGGCAATGTTGGCGAGCGGATTGTTTAGCTCGTGGCCGGCGCCATAAGCAAATTCCTTCAGAGAATCGAGCTTTGCGGTTTGCAAGCGAGTTTCAAACTGGAAATCTAAATCGGCCAATCGGCGAAGCTGGGTTGTTAGTGACCGCAGCAGTGCTCGGGCAGAGGGAATTTCGTTCAACCAGCGACGCCAAGCGTCGTCGGCAGCTGTGCGCGCTTCTGCGGACGTGATGGAGGGAGTGTTTTGAGTTTCCCATGGCCAAGCATCTGGCGGTTCGGGCGCCGTTGCTTCAGCGGGCTGGGCGGCGGCGAGCCATTGCTGCCATCGTGCCGTAAGTGCGAGCAGAAAAGCCGGCTGCAACGTAAGATTGTCGCCCCCCAACGAGCGAACCGTTTCATGAGCGGAACCTATCGACTCGGCCACCAATGCGGCAAAACGCCCATGCTGTTCGGCCGAAATTTCGACGGCGCCGGAATTGTTTGGCCAATCGAGCAATGTTAACAGGCGTGGCGCAAGCCAGTCGGCCAGCAAGGCGATTGACTGCGGAACATTCGGGTGCTGGTGTTGCGCTGATTTGTGTGCCGATTGCCAGATGGCCCAAACGGCCAGCGCCGGGTCGGTCGACAATGCAACTAACAAGTGCGCGATCCTGGTTTTGGTTTCGTTTTCCACCAGTGCACAAGCTAACGATAGAGCCGTCGAGTCGCATAATGGTAGATGCCAACGGCTTGAGCCACGACTTAATGCGGGCAGGCTGAGTATGGTCCGAGAAGTCATGGCCATTTGAGAATGCGTCCGCACCAGTAAATGAATAAAGCCCACGGGACACAACCCGTGGGCTTGGAGTTTTATGTGCCTAAACCATTTTTAGAGCGCACTTAGCCAGTGGCGACCGATTCGACATCGAGCAGGGAGCCGATGCGATCGACCAACGTTTCCACTTCGAATGGCTTATGCAGAAAATCGTTGGCGCCCGCGGCTTTAAGGTCTTCGATTTTCTCGTTCTCGATCATGCCGGAAATACAAATGATTTTTACGTCGTCCATCGTTTTATCGCTGCGGACGCGCTGGCAGACTTCGCGGCCGTTGATATCGGGCAGCATGACGTCGAGGACAATCAGGTCGGGCCGATATTCTTTGACCATCATGCCGGCATCGAAGCCATTATTGACGGAGCGGAGCTCGAAGCGGCCGTCTTTTTCCAGGACGTCTACGATCAGGTCGACGAGTTCTTGATCGTCGTCGACGACTAGAATTTTGCGCTTGCCGCTCTCCAAGGCATCGGTCGGAATGCCGTTGTCCCGCATGAAGGAATATAATTCGGCTCGCGGAATACGGCGGAAACGGCTACCGGGCACTCGGAAGCCTTTTAGTTGCCCGGAATCGAAGCAACGAATAATGGTTTGTTGGCTAACCTTGCAGATTTTGGCCGCCTCGCCGGTCGTAAATACTGTTTTCATTTGGCGATCTAAACCTCTCGCTAGCCGCGGCGCAGCTAGTCTCAGCGGGACCCGCGGGTTGGTATCTGATCCAGTAAACAGCCCCGGGGTACCTAGTCCTCCGTGTTCGCAAAGACGAGCACCGCGACGCAACGACGTGCGGCACCAGGAATGTTCGTGTCAAACCCCTGACGCAAGACTCCTTTTCGCAGAGCAAACAGGGTTACTCTGGGATGGTGTTTAGAAGCCACTACCTGGTTTACCAAACTTGCCATCCATGCGAATTATAGCCATCTTGTGAATTGCGTCAAGATTGATCCATTCGCCGCAACCATCGGACAACAAATACCTTGCGCAAAGCAAAAATTCCCACACAAACCCCCGTTTTGCGCTGGACATTGGGCTATTGGCAACGCGGAGAGCGTAATCATGGGGTAACATTCGACGGCAAATTCAAATATGAGGGTATGAGAGAGTACTGCGGCGGTCGGTCACTTGCCCGACAGGTGCACCAAAAGAATGGCGACATCGGCCGGTGTGATGCCGCTGATGCGGCTGGCCTGAGCGAGACTGATGGGGCGGACCTGAGCGAATTTCTCGCGGGCTTCTGTGCGCAATTGAGGCAGAGACGAGTAATCGAAGCTGGTTGGAATTCGTTTTTCCTGTAAACGCTGGAGGCGAGATACTTCGATCTCTTGGCGGGCTACGTAGCCGGCATACTTAAGGTCGTACTCCAGTTGCCGCGCAACTTCGGGCGACACCTGGGCAAGTTCCGGGAGGTGGGTGGTCAAATCGGTCCATGTGACTTCGGGTCGGCGAAGTAGTTTCACTAGCGAAACCTCGCCAACCCTAGTAGCTTCCAAAAGTGCCAACACTCGCGCAATGATGGTTCGCTTGGATTGGAATCGTTGCCAACGGGCATCATCAACAAGACCGATTTCACGGCCCAGTGGAGTAAGCCGGCGATCGGCGTTGTCTTGCCGGAGCGAAAGGCGGAATTCCGCGCGGCTGGTGAACATGCGGTAGGGTTCGTCGACGCCGCGGGTAACTAAATCGTCGACCAGAACGCCGATATATGCTGATTCGCGGGGCAAGATTAGCGGATCAGCGTTGCGGAGCTTTAAAGCGGCATTGATTCCGGCCATTAGGCCTTGCGCCCCGGCTTCTTCGTAGCCCGTGGTGCCATTGATTTGTCCGGCAAAATACAGCCCAGCAACGCGCTTGGTTTCCAGAGTTGGCCAAAGTTGAATTGGCGGAGCGTAATCGTACTCGACCGCGTAGCCGTAACGCATGATTTCGGCGCGTTCCAGGCCGGGAATCAATGAGAGCATCGCATCTTGAACATCGCGGGGCAGGCTGGTCGAAATGCCGTTCACGTAAACTTCGAGCGTGTTACGCCCTTCAGGTTCCAGGAACAATTGATGGCGCGATTTGTCGGCGAAGCGTACGACCTTATCTTCGATGGACGGACAGTATCGCGGGCCGCGCGATTGGATTTGGCCAGAGTACATGGGTGCGCGGTGTAAGTTCGCGCGGATTAGTTCGTGAGCTTCGTGGTTCGTGTACGTGATCCAGCAGGGCATTTGCTCGCAAACGATTTTGTCGGTTAGGAAGCTGAAAGGCTGCGGATCGTCGTCGCCGGGTTGAATTTCGCAGCGGCTGTAGTCGATGGTTCGGCCGTTCAGTCGGCACGGGGTGCCGGTTTTGAAGCGGGCGAGCTCGAAGCCGAGGCTTTGCAAGGCGGCGCTGATGCCAGAGGTGGTGCCTTCGCCGGCACGGCCGCCGGGTGTTTTGGTTTCGCCGGTATGCATCACCGCTTGCAGAAATGTGCCGGTGGTGAGAATCACGGCGCGGGCGCGGTATTCTGTTCCGCCGCGGACACGAATGCCGGTTATGCAATCCGATGTGGTTAACAGTTCCTCGACGACTTCTTGGCGGAGCACCAAATTCGGTTGCGATTCGACAACCCGCTTCATCTCTTGCTGATAGGCTTTTTTGTCGGCCTGCGCACGGGGGCTGTGCATGGCCGGGCCTTTGCGGCGGTTCAGCAAGCGGAATTGGATGCCGGTGGCATCGATGGCCTGGCCCATGGCGCCGCCCAGGGCGTCGATTTCGCGGACGATCTGACCCTTGGCGACGCCACCGATGGCCGGGTTACAGCTCATTTGAGCGACGGTATCGCAGTTGGTGGTAAGCAGTGCTGTGCGCGCACCCATCCGTGCCGCAGCGAGAGCGGCTTCGCAGCCGGCATGGCCGGCGCCGATCACGAGGACGTCGAAATCGTAAAAAGATGAGGACATCTTGCTGTAGGGGTGAAATTCAAGGATCAGGGAGCGGAGGGGGAACTTGGGTCTGCGGACGAATACGAGTCGTGAGGAAACGGATAAAACGGTAAAAAACGGAGAATATACGGTCAGAATACGGACAATAAACGGTGTGAAACGGTGCGTGGCGCCAGTGAGGGTTTGGAAAAAATG
>DASXPQ010000285.1:0-10044 GCA_036493575.1 Pirellulales bacterium | reverse complement strand
CGTCGAGGCTGCCGAAGAGGACGCCTTGCTTGGCTAAAGCTGTGTCGCGAAATTGCGTGAGCACAGGGCGGCTGTTGAGAGCGGCGGTGACCCCGGCGAACTGGACTCCGACCATGAGGGCATGTTCGGGCAATTCGGTTTCTGTTGCCGTGGCGGCGGGCAGAGAGAATTTATCGAGGCGGAAGAGGCGGATGTCGGTGCGCATCCATTCTTCGTCGGCGCGGGTGGGGAGCGGGAGGTCTTGAAAGACTTGCCAAGCGGCGCGACGGGAGTCGGTGAGCCAGGCGGGCTCGTTGCGGGTGGCCAGAAAGGCTTCGAAGGATTCAGGCGTGATGCCGGATTGTTTTAGAGTGGTTGGCATGGCGAGGTGGTTAGTAATAAAGCCCAGGGGGTGCAACCCCTGGGCTTGGATGTGCTGGGAATGGACTGGTTAGCCGACGGAGCCTTCCATTTGAAGTTGGATGAGGCGGTTCATTTCGACGGCGTATTCCATGGGGAGTTCTTTGACGAGGGGCTCGATGAAGCCGGAGACAATCATGGTGCTGGCTTCGGCTTCGGAGAGGCCGCGGCTTTGCAGGTAGAACAGTTGCTCCTCGCTGATGCGGGAGACGCTGGCTTCGTGGCCGAGCTGGACGTTTTGCTCGTCGACTTCGATATACGGATAGGTATCGCTGCGGCTCTTGGCGTCAAGGATGAGGGCATCGCAGACGACGTTGGAGCGGGCGCGTTTGGCGCCGCGTTCGACTTTCACCAGACCGCGGTAGCTGGCGCGGCCGCCGTTTTTGGAAATGCTTTTACTAATGATCCTACCCGAGGTGTCTGGGGCACAGTGCACCAGCTTGGCGCCGGCATCTTGATGCTGGCCAGCCGAGGCGAAGGCGATAGAGAGGATTTCGCCGCGAGCGCCGGGCTCCATCATGTAGACGGCGGGATATTTCATGGTGAGACGGCTGCCGAGATTGCCATCGATCCATTCCATCAGGGCGCCTTCGTAGGCCATGGCACGCTTGGTGACGAGGTTGTAAATGTTGTTGGCCCAATTTTGGATGGTGGTGTAGCGGCAGCGGGCGTGCTTTTTGACGCTGATTTCCACCACGGCCGAGTGGAGGCTTTCGGTGGTGTACATGGGGGCGGTGCAGCCTTCGACGTAGTGCACCTGAGCGCCTTCATCGACGATGATGAGGGTGCGTTCGAATTGGCCCATGCTTTCCGCGTTGATGCGGAAATAGGCCTGGAGCGGGAATTCGATTTTGACGCCCTTGGGGACGTAGATGAATGAGCCGCCGGACCAGACCGCGGAGTTGAGGGCGGCGAATTTGTTGTCGGTGGGCGGAATGATGGTGGCGAAGTACTGGCGGACCAGATCGGGATAATCGCGGACGGCGGAATCGGTATCGGTGAAGATGACGCCTTGCTTGGCGAGATCTTCCTTCAGCGAACCGTAGATGACTTCGCTTTCAAACTGGGCTTTGACACCGGAGAGATATTTCTTTTCGGCCTCAGGAATGCCAAGGCGGTCGAAGGTTTTTTTGATTTCCTCGGGGACTTCATCCCAGGTTTTGCCCTGCTCGTTGGTGGGCCTGAGGTAGTAGAAGATGTTCTGGAAGTCGAGGCTGATGTTGCCACCCCAGTGCGGCATGGGCTTGGAGTTGAAGATTTCCAGCGACTTGAGGCGGAACTGCCGCATCCAATCGGGTTCGTTTTTGATGTCGGAGATTTGATTGACGACTTCCGCATTGAGGCCTTTGTGGGCCTTGAAGACGGCTTTGGATTCTGTGCGGAAATCGTATTTGTTGATTTCGGCTGGAACGGATTGATCGAGGACTTCGGTGGACATATTTGGTTCTCCTTTCGGAGTGTTTTGTATCGGATCGGTTGTTGGTGACGCGGTTCCCGGCTGGAAGCCGGAGCTACATGGCGCTATTGATCATTGTTAGTTGTTAGGCGATGGCGGCGGTTTCTTTGGCTTTCATGGCTTGTTCTTCGGCGGCGGCTTCAGGGTAGGCCTGACGGATGCGGTCGTAACCTTTTTTGTGCAGTTCGGCGGCGAGTTCGGGACCGCCGGTTTCGACCACGCGGCCACCGAGAATGACATGAGTTTTGAGGGGCAGATTGTGTTCCAAAAGTTGCTCGTGGTGGGTGATGATTAAAATGCCCATGTTCGCGCCGCCGATTTCGGCAATGCTTTGGCTGGCGAGGCGGACGGCGTCGGCGTCGAGGCCGCTATCGGTTTCGTCGAGGATGGCGAATTTGGGCTGGAGCATGGCGAGCTGGAGGATTTCGGCCCGTTTCATTTCGCCGCCAGAGAAACCGTCGTTGACGTAGCGGCGGGCGAATTCGGGATCCATTTTCAGTTGTTGCATTTTGGAGCGGAGCTCCTGGCGGAACTCGCGCATGGGGATGAGCTCTTCGCCTTCTTTGCGATCGGGACGGCGAACGTTGGTGGCGGCATGGCGAAGGAAGTCGGCCATCTTTACGCCGGGGACGGCCATGGGGCGCTGGAACGCCAAGAAAATTCCGTGGCGGGCGCGTTCGTCGGGATCCATGGCGAGGACATCGTGAACTTTTCCGTCGGCATCGACGATTTCGATTTTGCCTTGGGTGACTTCGTAACCCGGATGGCCCATGAGGGCGTAGCCGAGCGTGGTTTTGCCGGAACCGTTGGGGCCCATGAGGGCGTGAACTTCGCCGCGTTGAATTTCCAGGTTCACGCCTTTGAGGATGGGCTTGCCGCCGACGGAAACGTGGAGATCGATGATGCGAAGGGATTCGGGCATAGGTTTATTGTTGATGGCGACCATGATTAAGGAAGGTGTCTAGGGTCTGGTTGTCTTGTGTCCAAAGAAAGTAAATTGTCGGAACTTTAACCAGTGATTTTTTGGTGATCGTAGAGCGGAGGCAAATCTTCGGGGGCTTCGACGTAGCCGCTGTGGTGCGGGACGGGGAGTTCGTCTTCGTTTTTCTCGCCCAGGGCGGCGAAGCTCAATTCCGGAGAAGGTTTGCGAGTGAGTTTGTGACCTTTGATTTTGTCTTGAATGCGCATCAGGCCTTCCAGCAGCGCTTCGGGGCGCGGCGGGCAGCCGGGGACGTAGACATCGACGGGGACCACCAGATCGACGCCTTTGACGACGTGATAGCCCCATTTGAAATACGGTCCGCCGCCAGTGGTGCAAGCGCCCATGGCGATGACGAACTTGGGATCGGGCATCATGTTGTAGAGACGACGGACGCGGCTGGCCATTTTATAGGTGACGGTGCCGGCGACGATCATCAGGTCGGCCTGGCGGGGCGTGGCGCGGAAGGCGCCGGCGCCGAAGCGATCCATATCGAAGCGGCTGGCGCCGGTGGCCATCATCTCTATGGCGCAGCAAGCGAGACCGAACGTGAGGGGCCACACGCTGGATTGGCGGGCCCAATTGATGGCCTGCTCCACCGTGGTGGTGATCATGTTCTCTTCAAACCGGCCTTCGATCCAAGGTTGGGTCATGGTTGGTTCAATCCGTTGCTTGCCGAAACGGGAAATGCTTAAGCCCGTTACTATAGCTGTTTATGAAGTGGTTTTAAACCGGCTAGTTCGTGACAAAGTTGCAGCAGTTGGCGCCGTCGAGGCGGCAATCGCTGAGGCGCAGTTTTTCTCCCAGTAGTTCGGAAAACAACATTTTTTCGACGGAGCAAATGCCGCGATCTTGCTCGGCCAGTTCAGGATACGGGCAGGCGTGGGCGGTCAGTACGGGCAAGGCGCCGGAACGATCGACGGTGAACGGCACATTGCGATCGGCCATCAAAGCTGAAACGCTTTGCATTCGCTCGGCAGTGGTGTTGCCGTGGATATTTTGTTCGTAATGGCCAGCTAGTTTTTTAGCGATGCGCTGGAGCAGGCCGCGGCGAGTTTCCGAATCTTTGATTGAGCGGATTTCCTGCCAGAGGGCAAGGGTTAAGTCGGCAAAGTTGGAAGCGGTTTGGCGGCGGCCTTTTTCGGTGAGTGAATAACAATGGCTAGGACGGCCGCGGGGTGGTTTGGTAATGTCGCGCTGGACGAGGCCTTGGTTCATCAGGCGGCTGAGGCGTTGGCGCACGGCGGTGGCAGTGACGTGCATGACGGTGGTGAGATCGGAAATGCTGAGAGCGCCGCGCTCGCGGAGCAATTCGATTAAGCCGCTGTCGGAAGTTTCGGTATGCATAGCCATAGGTGTTACTTGAAGGAGGCCTGGGTGACACCTAATTCTACCCGACCTGGGATTTTTGACAACTGATTATGTGAAAAATGTGGTGCGGTAATTCCCGGGGTTTTTGGCCGACTTTGCCGATTGGCGAGGGCTGAAGTTGGATTGGCCTTTGAGTTGACGCGAGACTGTCGGGAGGCAAGCGGGTGTGGTAAACAACTGAGATGGATTCAAAAAAGATTACGCAGTCGATGTTTGGCGTGCCGAAGGCGCTGGTTGGCATGATTCATTTGGGGGCGTTGCCGGGGAGTGCTGCGCATGTGGCGGTTGGTGATGACGGTGGGTTGGCAGCGATTGTTGATCGCGCGGTTGAGGAGGCGAAGGTTTATCGAGATGCGTGCTTTCATGGTTTGATGATTGAGAACATGCATGATCGGCCGTATCTGAAGGGGACGGTTGGGCCGGAGACGGTGGCGGCGATGGCGGTGGTGGGGCAGGAAGTGCGGCGGGCTGTGCAGTTGCCGTTGGGGGTGCAGGTGCTGGCGGCGGCGAATCGGGAAGCGCTGGCGGTGGCGCTGGCGTGCGGGGCAAGTTTTGTGCGCGTGGAAGGGTTTGTGTTTGCGCACGTGGCGGATGAGGGGATTATTGAAAGTGATGCTGGGGTGCTACAGCGGTATCGGAAACAAATTGGCGCGGGGCACATCAAGGTGTTTGCGGATGTGAAGAAGAAACATTCCGCGCACGCCATTACTGCGGATGTGAGCGTGGCTGAGACGGCGCAGGCGGCGGAGTTTTCGCTGGCGGACGGCGTGATTGTGACGGGGACATCGACGGGCAAGCAAACGGAGCCGGACGAAGTGCAGGCGGTGGCTGCGGCGGTGGGAATTCCGGTGCTGGTGGGATCGGGTGTGACGCCAGCAAATATTGGGCAATATCCGCAAGCGGATGGTTTTATTGTTGGCTCTTCGGTGAAGCGAGACGGACGCTGGGTGAATGCGATTGATGCGCAGCGCGTGCAGGCGGTGGCGAAGGCTTTCGTGGCTTTGGCGAAGGGGTGAGCTGCGATGCCAAGCGACGGGCTCGATTTGGTTTTGCTGGGCAACTTGTTTGTCGACGACATTGTGCTGCACGATGGGCGGACGTTAATGGCGGAGCCGGGGGGCGCGGTGTTGCATGCGGCGCTGGCGGCCAGGTTGTGGGGAGCGCGGGTGGGAGTGGTATCTGTGGCGGGGACCGATTATCCGAGAGCGGCGCTGGAGGCGCTGGCGGAACGGGGGATTGATCTGGCCGGGGTGCGGCAGTTGGGACGGCCGGGCGGGAGGGCGTGGCTGTTGTATGAAGCCGGCGTGCGGCGGGTGATTGTGCATTTGGATTGCCCGAGCCATGCGGAAGTGTCGCCGACGCTGGCCGACGTGCCGGAGCACTACTGGGGCGCGCGAGCGCTCCATTTAGCGCCGATGCCCCTTGCGCGGCAGCAAGAACTAGCGGAAGGGATTTTTAAATGGTGCGGCGGAAATTCGCTGCATGCGCGGCCGCTGATATCGCTCGATCCTTATGAATTATTGCGCGACGACAATTTGGAATTGTGGCCAGCGGTGCTAAAGCACGTCGACGCATTTTTTCCGAGCGAAGACGAGGTACGGGTGCGTGGCGATGTGGTGAGTGTACTGCGAAAAATTGCCGGGCGGCGATTGCGGCTCGTGGCGCTGAAGCGCGGTGAACACGGCGGCGAATTGCTGGACCTGCATTTCGAGACGGTGACGAAGTGGACGTCGCGAGCCAGGGAAATCGTCGATGCAACGGGAGCCGGGGATGCATTTGTCGGAGGATTTCTGGCCGGCTGGCTCGAACATGGCGATGCGATCCGGGCGATCGAGCAGGGGATTGTCGCAGCCAGTTTTGCGATAGAAGATTGGGGCGCGCGGGCATTGATGGCGACGACGCCAGAGCAAGCAAAAGCAAGATGGCAACAGTGGTTTGGAAGCGCGGTTACAGCAGATCAATAATCGATGAGAAAATGCGAACCAATTGTTGCTGAAGAAGTCGCCGAAGCGATTGCCGCGCGCCGAGCAGTGGTGGCGCTGGAGACGACGCTGGTGACGCATGGACTGCCGCAGCCGGACGGAATGCGAGTGGCTATGGCACTGGAGGATGCTGTGCGCGAGCGGGGGGCGGTCCCGGCGACGATTGGGATTGTGGAAGGGAAGGTTTGCGTGGGAATAAACCGAGCGGAGTTGGAGCAGTTGGCGACGGCACCGAACGTGATCAAGTTGAATTTGAGCAACTTTGCGGCGAGCTTGGCGGCGGGCGCGAATGGATCGACAACGGTAGCGGCGACGATGTTTGTGGCGGACCGGGTGGGGATTGAAGTGTTTGCGACGGGCGGGATTGGGGGCGCGCATCGGGAATCAGCAGAGAGCGGCGATGTATCAGCAGATCTAATGGCGCTGTCACGATATCGGGTGGCGGTGGTGTGTGCGGGAGCGAAGGCGATTTTGGATTTGCCCAAGACGGTAGAGATGCTGGAAACGCTGGGGGTGCCGGTGCTGGGTTACGGGACGGATGAGTTTCCGGCGTTTTATCGGCGACAGAGTGGATTGCGGGTGGATCGGCGGTGCGATGACGTGGCGGCGTTGGCCGGGGCGGTACGGAAGCACTTTGATTTGGGGTTCGGCACCGGCGTGGTGATCGGAAATCCGATACCAGCAGCGGATGAACTGCCATACGAGATCTATGAGCGAGCGATTGTTAAGGCACTCGCCGAGGCGAGCACACAAGGTGTGAAAGGGCGGGAAGTCACACCGTTTTTGCTTGAGCACATGCGCCAGTTGACCGAAGGAAAGAGCGTGGCGGTAAATGAGGCGCTGCTGGTGAATAATATGCGGGTGGCGGCGGAATTGGCGGTGGAGATGGCGCGACTAAAGTAGTGTTTAGGTTGAGCTGAGAATGGTTGTTGAGAGAAAGGTTGCGACATCGCGGCCGAAGTGACGGTTCAACATCGTTCCGAGATGGCCCGCTTTGGGGTAAACGATCAATCGGCTGTTAGGAATTCCGGCGGCGGTTGTTTGGACGAGATTGAGGGGGAACGCTCGATCTTGAGCGCCGGCGATCAATAGTGTGGGCGCACGGATTTGATTTAGCTGCGACGTGACGTCGAAACTGACTTCGGCGTCAATCGTGGCGAGCATGTCGTTGGGAATGGGCGCACGACTGAGTTTGTAGCTGGCCCAGATCAGAAACGCCATCAGCCAGGCCTTGGAAGGCGAGGCGAGCACAGAAGCGAGAACTTTTGCGCCGCTGCAGCCGCACGCAACTTCATTGCCGTAGCGGCGAAGTTTCTGGCGTCCCTCTTCTCCGAGCCAACTTGCGGCGGCGACAACGATCAGGCGATTCACAAGTGAGGGATGATTGACGGCAAGCTGAAGGGCGATGGCGCCGCCGGTGGATGCGCCAAGCAAATCGACCGGTTCGCTGAAAAGCTGTGAAAGAATTTGAGCGTGGTGGGCGGCGAGTTGGGGCATGGTTAGCCCATGCGGGAGGCCGGGCGGGCGATTGATCACATACACGCGACGTTTCGTAACGTGAGCCAAGCCAAGATAAGAGCGGCTGTTTTTGACTGGTCCGCGGGCGAGGCCGGGGAAGACGACGAGGGGCGGTCCGTTGCCGATGACGACACAAGAAGAGTCGGCCGGTGGATCGGGCGGCGGAGTCATGATTAAACGGCTAGCGACTCGCGGGGAAAGAATCGCTCGACGGCATCGAGAAATTCCGGCGGAGTAGAAACGCGGGCGATGCTGGCGCGGAAGTCGCGGGCGCCGGAGCGGCCTTGCGCGTAGCAGCAAGCGAATTTGCGCATGAGGACGGTGCCGCGTTCATCGCCGAAGCGCTGACAGACCAAGCGGTAATGATAGTGGAGCAGGTCGCGCTCTTCTTCGAGGGTTGGATTGGGCGGGATGGATTCGCCGCGGAGGGCGGCGGCACATTGGCTGAAGAGCCACGGCCGGCCGAGGGCGGCGCGGGCGATCATGACGCCATCGACATGATAGTTTTCAAAGGCGTGCAGCACGGCCTGGGGTGAATCCAGGTCGCCATTGCCAATCAAGGGGATGCGCTTCAAGTGTGGTTTGATGGAGGCGATGCGTTGCCAATCGGCGTGGCCTTTGAAGAAATCTTGGGCGGTGCGGCCGTGCACGGTGAGTGCGGCAGCGCCGGCGGATTCGATGGTGGTGGCGATTTCGATGGCGGTGATGTTGTCGCGGGTGCAGCCGAGGCGGATTTTGGCGGTGACGGGGGTGGGGTGGCAGGCTTGCACGACGCGCTCCACGATGCGGCCGACGCGGTCCGGATCGCGCAGCAGGTAGGAGCCGCTGTGGGCACGGGCGGCGACATCTTTGACGGGGCAGCCGAAGTTGATATCGACCACGCTGACTTTGTATTCCTGGGCGAGACGCTGGCCGACGGAGGCGAGGATTTCGGGATCGTTATCCCACATTTGCACGGCCAGCGGGCGCGGCTCGTCGGCGACACCCCAGAGGCGATCGGGGGCTTCGGGCTCTTCCTGGCGATCCATCCAGACGAAACCGCGAGCGGAAACCATTTCGGTGGCTTGCAGGCCGACGCCACCGAACTGGCGCACCACTTGCCGATAGGCGTAGTTGGTGAAACCGGCCATAGGGGCCTGCAGCAGCGGCGGATCGATGAGGAGCGGGCCGATGTGCAGCGGGCGAATATTCGGCAGCGTGGCGACGGCAGATTCGTCAGGAGTCGAGAGGGACAAAGTCATCGGTGGAATTCGCATAGCAGCTATCCTACAATGCGGCGGCGGGCGGGCGAAAGAGCTTTACACGAACGCAACTTTGTGAGCCGCGGCGATGAAAACGACACTGGTGCCGGGATTAAAAGCGGAGGTGCGACACCAGGTGTCGCCGCATGAACTGCTGAGCCACATTTATCCGGATGGGCCGGCGGTGTTTGCCACGCCGTGGGTGTTGAGCTTGATGGAACAGGCGTCGGCGATGGCGATTTATCCGCATTTGGAGCCCGGCGAGGCCTCGGTGGGATATGGGTTTGAATTTCACCATTTAGCGCCGACGGCGGTGGGAGACACGGTGATTGCGACGGGGGAGATTTTGCGGATCGAGAAGAACATGGTCACGCTGCACATTGAGGCGCGCGATCATGTGGACGTGATCAGCCGCGGCACGCATGTGCGGGCGGTGATTGACATGGACCGCTTTATGAAACGGGTGAAGCGGAAGACGCCGGGGTGAACGGACGGCAAGATAACGAAAACACGCGACCAACGGTCGCGGCTTTATGATTAGCGGTTTTCGTTGTAGCGGTTGTGGTAGCGATCGCCGACGGAGGGGGCGAATGGATCGCGTTGCTGGCCCAGCGGACTGACGGGATTCACGACGGGAGGCGGTGCGGCGGCGCGAGGATATTCGGGAACCGCCTGCGAGGATTCGGGTTCCAGCGGACGCAGTGAGCTGGGGACCCAACCGTCGCTGGCCGAACGCGATTGGCCGCTGGAGTTGGGGCTACGCACGACGCTGGCATTGGACGACTGTGAACCGGATGGCGTGAAACTGTAAGACGGGGCAGTCGCGGAATCGAAGGTGGAACGTTCAGGAATTGAGGAAAGCCGTTCGACGGGTTTGGGGCGAATGAGCATGGCGACGAATTTATCGTGCGGCGTGCCGGGCGCAGCTACGGCGACGGCGTAATCGGCAACGTCCAGATTGTAGTCGAGGATGGCGTCGAGGAATTCACGGCGCTGCCGGTGTAGGTCTTCGAAACAGGAAAGGACCGTGCGGAGATCGGCTTCACCGCGGGTGTGCGCTTCTTGGGCATAGTGAACGGCATCCAGAGCCGAGCGAAC
>DASXPQ010000284.1:0-3304 GCA_036493575.1 Pirellulales bacterium | reverse complement strand
CACCAGCGACGAGACTTTTTCTTACAAGAACTTTCCATTAGTTGTGACCAGATGTCAGATTAACTTTCGAAAGGAGTGCGGTGAAGGTGTCAATAAGGGCTGGCCTTTCGGACTCCACTGACGGTGGTCAGAGCCTGTTGTGAAAAGAAGCTGTTCTTATGACGGCATTAAATGTTCGAATGCGTTACGCTAACAGGCGGTGCCGCGTATGATTTGGCGCCGCCGGCATTTTGGCACATCGCTTGCGGCACTAGGATGCGTGTCTATAATTCCGTTGGATGATGTTCGGGCTGGAGTGCGCAGATTGGAGTTGATTGAATGGGACGATGGTTTCGTGATATTTGGGATGCGGTATCCACGGTAGCTCAGGGATTGTTGGTCACGTTGCGGTACTGGTTTAAGACTTATGAACCTGCGCGGGGCACTTTTACGCATAAATTCGAGTACCCAGAACGGCCGATTCCGGTGGCAGCTCGGTACCGTGGCTTCCACCGCTATGATCTGACGACCTGCATTGCTTGTGATCAGTGTGCGAAGGCTTGCCCGGTGGATTGCATCTACATCGGCAAGGAACGCGTGACTAATGGCAAGGGGTTTCGGATCACGGGCTTTACGATCGATTATTCGAAGTGCATGTTTTGCGCTTTGTGCGTGGAGCCTTGCCCGGTCGATTGTATTTTTATGGGGGCCTCGCACGATTTGAGTTGCTACAGCCGCGACGGTTGCATTGTCGATTTTGCCCGGTTGCCATTAGACGTGGCCTGGGGCCGCGCTACGCTTAACCCAACAGCAGTGGCGGAATCGAAGGTTATTGTTGAGCCTGTGCACGGAGGACCGAATCAGTAATACAGTGGCAACAAGGCAGTGGCAAAGGAAAGCATGGTTGACCGATGGACAACGCCAAGCAGATAGCACCTCCATATGACCGACAACTCGAAGACTGATCGCAAGTATTTTACCGTCGAACGGGCGAACGCCATGCTGCCTCTGGTGCGGGCGATCGTGAAGGACTTGGCCGAACTATCGCGGGATGTGATTGATCGGCGTGATCGGCTGGCGCATTTGCTGGCTGGCCGAAATGGGCAAACGACGGACGTGTACAGCGAAGAGCTTGTGCAGATTGAGGAAGAATTGGAAAAGGACGGGCGCCGGCTACGCGATTACGTGGAGGAATTGACCAAGCTAGGCCTGGAACCGAAGAACGGGCAAGAAGGGTTGGTCGATTTTCCAACGCTGATCGACGGGCGGGAAGCTTATCTCTGCTGGAAGCTGGACGAGGCGGAAGTGCTGTATTGGCACGAGCTGGACGGCGGTTTCGCAGGCCGCCAAGCTCTCACGGCGGGCGCCGGTGTCGATTTGGGCGGCATCAATCCCAGTGGCGGCGACATGCTGGGGCACTAAGTTCACTTTGGTCCATTGCGGAAGATTTTTCCCTCTGTTTTCTGGACCTGCATTTTAAGTGAAGCGGGAAAAGCAGGGCTTTTCCTGAATTGGGGCAGCTAACTTTCCCCCAACTTTCCTCTTGAATTGAGCCAGAGGAAAAAATCGGATCGAGAAAACCCGGCGGTTTCGTTTGCGAATGCAAATAGAAAAAAATCTCGATGGGAAAGTTGCGCGCCGTATGCGGGGAAAATGGCGATTTGCAGCAGCCAACTTTCCGCTGCTCACAAACGCGTTATCGCAACCGCTCGGGTGATTCGACCCCCGGGCAAAGCCCGGGACTAACTTTTCGGAAGATGAATTGCCAAAGACCGGCGAGGTTTAGAACCCATTATACCGCGCGGGTGGCCTAATTTTGGCAATGATTTTTTTGGCATGATTTGCGGAAGTAAATTTGGCGTTCGTTGGCGATGATTTCTATTGGGTTACTTGCAGACTGGGTATTACGGCAGTTAGCTGGGCAACACCAGCGGCGGTCACTTTTGTATCCTTGACGTTTAGCGTTCGCAGCGATGCCAGACCTTCCAGCGATTTGAGTCCCGCATCGGTGATTGACGTATGTGCCAAACTCAGGTCACGCAGTTGCTTCAATGTGGTGAGCTGCCGCAAGCCGGCATCTGTGATCTTCGTGCCGTCCAAGTAAAGCCGCTTTAGCGATTCACGCTTGGCAACGCGTGCCAGGGTGGCGTCGTTGACGGTCGGCTGATAGGCAAGTCCCATTGCTTCGTCTTCACCTTGAATTCCGGAGGTGAATTGTCCGACCAATTGGAATTCGACATCGTTTTGCTGCCACCATTGAATATTTGCAGCCACAGCGCGGCCGAATTCCAGAGGTGTGGTTTCTTCGGCCCGGCTGAACTGCTCAAAATTGTCTTTTGATCCCATATCCAGGTGTCTAAATGGTATCACTTCTAACATAATCTGATCGGCATAAACTTCGGATGCGATTGCCTCCACTGATGGCGACACTAATGTTTCAGGTAAGCTCAGGATGACGTCCCATTCCAGATGCTGGATGGCGCCATTCTTCAGAAAATTATCTTTCGCAAACTCACCGTGCGGCGTGATGCCGACGGGAAGCTTGACCTTGCCGGGCGCGATGTCGAAATGATTTAGGGGGACACCGCGCGGCACCAGAACCCACCAACAAACATTGATGCCTTGGTAATCCGCCCGGGCCAGATCGATGCGAAAGTAGCCGCCGCCTTGCGGCGAGGCCTCGTAATTCGCCGCCGGACCGTCGTCGTCCAATAGTCCTGGCCCTGCCACGCGGCGTGTGAGCGGATACTTTTTCAATGTTTCGTCGGTTCCGCGCACCGACGAGACGATAAAGATACCGTCCTGGAATCGCTGCAAGCGATGAATCGCGAACCATAGTCCGGCGCGCTGTTCGCGATAGACGGCTTTGTCGAGATCAACGAAGTCGGCAAACACGTGGTCTGCGTCAACGATTCTTACATTGTCGCCAAATTTGGGTTGGAACAACGAGCGATCGACTGGCTCATCGTATTTCCAATCGGTGGTTGCTTGGACCTTCCAACCATCATTTGATTGTGTTTTACTGAGTGAGCGGATAATTCGTGACTGCCCATCCAGCAAAATCAGCGATCGCCGCCGGTCGTTCTTGCGTTGAGGATTCACTGGATAACCCGCCGGATATACGTAGGTCAGCAAATAAGCGTTGCATGGTTCACCGTCTACGGTTTGATCTGCGTCCGGGTAGCGATCCATCTTTGCATATTGCTTGGAATCTGCCAGAGCATCGCTATCCAGCATTCGGTCAACGAGGTCGTCGAGCCCGCGGCTCTTTGAGCGGATCACCAAGTTAGAATCTTTGGAATAGGTCCAAAAGTTGGTTTGATTG
>DASXPQ010000283.1:0-6939 GCA_036493575.1 Pirellulales bacterium | reverse complement strand
GATGCCCTTTGAGAACGACGATGGTGCTGCTGCGAATGGCGAAATCTTTAGCGCGATCTTCGCGCTCGGCCGGATTGAGCTTGGGAATGCCTGCCAGCCGAGCAAATTCGCCTGGATGAGGCGTGACAATGCGTGGCCCGGCGTGGCGGGAGAATAAATCGGGCTGTGTGGCCAGGGCATTCAAGCCATCGGCGTCGAACACCATCGGCTGAGTGAATTCGAAATACATGCGGCCGATGAGATAGTCGACGTCGGGCGTTACCTGCATGCCTGGGCCGCAGGCAATAGACGTGCATTTGGCGGCGACTTCGACGATGCGGCGATGAGCAGCCTTGGCCAATCGGCCGTGCTCGTCGCAGGACAAAGGGACGGTCATGTAGGAGGCTTCAAAACCGGCTACTACGGATTGGCAGACTTCTGGGGTTGCGACGGTGACCAAACCGGCGCCGCTACGGAGAGCGGCCATGCCGGCAAGCGAAATGGCGCCACACATTCCGGTGGACCCGCCGATGAGCAGGGCATGTCCGAACAAGCCTTTATGGCTGTCGGGCGGGCGTGGGGCTAGTTTTGGAAGGGAAGGAGCGGGCATGGGGTCAGCGTCGAGTGGCTAGCGATAAGGGTTCGTAGATAGAGGTTGATATGTAAAGATATCGCGAAACAAATCGCGGCACCAAGAAATTATGATGCGCGCCGAACGAAATGCGAAGCTCTGTGAGCGAAAAATCTTAGCTGCAGTGGAACAGAGCGATTATGCCGATCGTGCAGCGCCTTGGGCGATCAGGCCAGCCACATAGCCGGCTTTGAAACCAGCATCGACATTCACCACGGTGACATTGGCGGCACAACTGTTCAACATACTCAACAGCGCGGCCAATCCGCCGCAACTGGCACCATAGCCAACGCTGGTCGGAACGGCGATCACCGGACAGGCGACATACCCTCCGACCACACTGGGGAGTGCGCCTTCCATTCCTGCTACGACGACCACGGCGGCGGCTCCATCTAGCAAATGCAGCTTTTCGGGAAGGCGGTGCGGGCCGGCGACGCCGACATCTTGAACGAGCGTTGATTCGACACCCATCCAGAGCAGTGTTTCGCGGGCTTCCTCGGCCACCGGCAAGTCGGTGGTGCCGGCGGTGACGATTGCTACCGCGGATGTTTTGGCTTCCGTTGAGTTCTTACCATTGGCCGGCTGGCCTTCCGATTTCTGGAGCGGCACGCGAAAGGTGCGTCCCAACTCGTTGTACCGCGCTGCAGGAAATCGTTGGAGCAGCGAGGCGGCGATTTCAGGGGAGATGCGAGTGGCCAGCACATTGATTTGCTCGTTGATCATGCGGTCGATGAGCCGTTCCAAGGTGGCCAACGATTTTCCTTCACCGAAGATGGCCTCCGGATAACCGCAGCGGCGGCGGCGGTCGAGATCGAGTTGCACGTCCCCTAAATCGGCGGTCTTGGGCTGAACGAGATTGCGTAAAAAAACATCGAGCGATAACTCGCCGCGGAGCAGTTCGGCGGCCAGACGTTCGATGTGCGTCTGATCCGCATTATGGATTTCAGTCGGCTCGCGCTTCATGAATTCATGGTACCGAAGCGGTGAATCGGTTTCGATAGGGTGTAGCCCGTCGCCGTTTTGATAATCCCGCGGAAAAACCGGTGAAAATGCCTGATCCGGAACCTAAACTTCCCTTGTCAAGCGCGCTTTAAGGTGGTAGCACAAGGACAAAGAATTTAGCTTTACACTGATTGAACCTCTTCTGGTGATTTTTCCAGCGATGGATTATTTTGGCGCACGACGAGACCGACTACGCAAGCTGTTGCACAAAGCGGGCATCGACACACTGTTGGTTACCAGCTATGCAAACGTCACTTACCTGACGGGCTTCACCGGCGACGACAGTTTCTTGTTGGTGACCCGCAGCGGTCAAACTCTGCTTAGCGATACGCGCTATACCACCCAGTTGGAAGAAGAGTGTCCTGGCCTGGACTTGCACATTCGCGGGGTCGGGGAGTCGATGCTGGACGCCGCCACGACGCTGTGCAAGCAAGCTAAGATTTCGCGATTGGGAATTGAAGGGGATTCGATGACGGTTGGCTACCACCAGCGCCTGTCCAACAAAGCCAGCAAGGTGGAATTGGTCACGACCACTGGCCTGGTTGAGCAGCTTCGCGTGATTAAAGACAAAGAGGAAATCGCTGAGATCCGGCAAGCGGTGGCGATCGCGGAAAAGGCTTTTGCGGTAGTGCGAGCGGCGCTGCGTCCGGAGCAGACGGAAAAAGAAGTTGCCGATGCGCTGGAAAATCAAATGCGGTTGTTTGGCGGTCGCGGGGCCAGTTTTACGCCGATTGTGGGTGTGGGCGATCGTTCGGCGTTGCCACACTATCGGCCTGGCCAGCGGCACATTGGCGATGCTGATTTTGTGTTGATCGATTGGGGCGCGATCGGACGGCTATATATGAGCGACTTGACCCGAACTTTAGTGACCGGTAAAATCCCGCCCAAACTTCAACGCATTTATGGAGTTGTGTTAAAAGCGCAGTTGGCGGCGATCGACGCCATTCGCCCCGGTAAGACGTGTGGGGAAATTGATAACATCGCCCGCAGTGTGATTGAGAAAGCAGGCTTCGGCAAACAATTTGGACATGGGTTGGGACACGGCTTGGGGTTACAAATACACGAAGCGCCTCGGCTGGCGGAAAGACAAACGGCGAAGCTGGAACCAGGAATGGTGATTACCGTGGAGCCGGGAGTTTATCTGCCGGGGTTCGGAGGCGTGCGGATTGAAGATGATGTTTTAGTTACACGTTCGGGTCGCGAAGTGCTGACCTCGGTGCCCAAGCAGTGGGAAGAGAATTTTGTGGCGGTGAATTGACGCCACTGGAAGATATTGGCCGTTCAATGAGCGATCGTTCACGGCGACGTGTGGAGACGAGCAAAATGTCGGATCCCGGATCAGGCGCTGACAGTGTTTTCGATGTGAAGAAAGTGCGCCTGTTGATTGAGTTGATGAAGGAACACGACTTGGCCGAGGTAGACCTACGGCAGGGAGATCAGCGGGTTCGGCTGCGCCGGGGGGGCGAGCCTTTTGTAGGGAGCGTGGCGCCTGCCGGTGGGGCCAGCGCATCTCAGCCGACGATCAATGCTTTGCCATCGACCGCGAAAGGGCCGACCCAGGAAGGGCCCGGCGCCGATTTGGCGGTGATTAAGAGCCCGATGGTGGGGACATTTTATACCGCCTCCAGCCCCGAATCGCCCTCGTTTGTAAAAGTTGGCTCTCACGTTGGCCCGGACACGACGGTGTGCATTATCGAGGCAATGAAAGTATTCAACGAAATTCCCGCAGAGATTTCCGGTAAAGTGGCGGCGGTGCTGGTGGAAAACGGAAGTCCGGTTGAGTTCGGCCAGCCACTGTTCAAAATCGACACACGGAAATAATGTTCAGGGTTGAGTGTTCAGGATTGGAGCGGATTGATTGTCGACTGGCGTCGCTCTGGTCTGAAACGTAAACAGATTCTATGCCAATCGCTGAACCTTGAAATCTTCACGCAGCGATGTTCAAACGCATACTGGTGGCCAATCGGGGAGAGATCGCGCTGCGGATCATTCGCGCCTGCCGCGAGTTGGGCATTGAAACCGTGGCCATTTTTAGCGAGGCGGATCGCGGGGCGCATTATCTTGAGCTGGCGGACGAGAAGTATTGTGTTGGTCCACCGAAAGCCGCCGACAGCTATTTGAAAATTGACCGGGTGATTAGTGCGGCGGAAATCGGCAATGTGCAAGCGTTGCATCCGGGTTATGGATTTCTTTCGGAGAACGCCCACTTCAACGAGATTTGCCGGAGCTGCAATATCGACTTCATTGGGCCGACGCCGGAGGCGATGTCGAAGCTGGGGGATAAAAACATGGCCCGAGGAATCGCGCGGGATGCCAAGGTGCCGGTAGTGCCCGGCAGCGATGGATTAGTGGCAGGTGAAAAGGATGCAGTGCGGTTGGCGCATGAGATTGGCTTTCCGGTGCTGATTAAAGCGACGGCCGGGGGCGGGGGCCGTGGGATGCGCGTGGCCGCCAACGATTTGGCTCTCAAGAACGCGCTGCAGCAAGCAGCGGCGGAGGCTGAAGCCGCGTTTGGCAATGCGGGAATTTATTTGGAGCGGTACATCGAGCGGCCCCGGCATGTGGAAGTGCAAATTCTGGCCGATCAGCATGGAAATGCCGTGCATTTATTCGAGCGTGAATGCTCCACCCAGCGGCGACATCAAAAACTGATTGAAGAGAGTCCGGCGGCGCATCTTAAACCGGAAACGCGCCAGGCGATGTGCGAAGCGGCCGTGCGGTTGATCAAAACCGCCGGATATACCAATGCCGGAACGGTGGAATTCATCGTCGATCAAACCGGCAATTTTTATTTCATCGAAGTGAACGCCCGCATTCAGGTGGAACACCCTGTAACAGAAATGGTGACGGGCATTGATTTAATCAAAGCGCAAATTCGGGTGGCGGCGGGTGAGAAATTGTGGTTTTCGCAAAAAGATGTGCAGCAGCGGGGGGCGGCGCTGGAGTGCCGCATTAACGCGGAAGATCCGCAGCGCAATTTCCAACCATGCCCTGGGAAGATTGAGCGGTTGATTGCGCCGGGCGGATTTGGCGTGCGGTGGGATTCGCATGCGTTCTCGGGCTATACGGTCTCGCCGTATTACGATTCGATGATCGGAAAATTGATTGTACATCAGCCCGACCGGGCTACTGCTATCGACACGATGCAGCGTGCGCTGGCGGAGCTGGAGGTTCGTGGGATTAAAACCACGGTGCCGCTGCATAAAGAAATTCTGGCTCATGCGGCGTTCCACGAATGCCGGATTGATACGACGTTTGTGGAGCGGACATTCTTGGGATAAGCCGATTAGGCGGCGCGGAAGAACACCGGGTCCGCCGCTTCCGAAATCGCGTGCAGCTGCTTATACTGGCGGCGTAATTTTACATCCCCGTTTGGAGTTGTCATGGCTACGCCGCTTTCGCCCCCTCCTCATGCGCACAGTGCTATCCATCGTGTTGCCATTGTTTTTGCCGGCGGTCCTGCGCCGGCGGCCAACGCAGTGATTTCGGCCGCGGCTGACTCGTTCATGCGGAACGGAATTGAAGTGCTGGGCATTTTGAACGGCTATTCCAACCTAATGCAATTCAGTTCGGAGCGGCCGCTGAGCGAAGAGAAAGATTATTTAGTATTCACGCCGCGTACAATGCGGCGGGTGAGGAATTCGCAGGGGATTATCATTGGCACGGCGCGGGCCAATCCGGGGAAATCTGTATCGCATCCGAACCATTTTGATGATCCGGAAAAGGTCAAACCGCTGCGCACCGTGTATGAGGCGCTCAGTTCTTTGAAAGTTGACGCGCTGATATCAATCGGCGGCGACGACACGCTGAAAACGGCCAACAAGCTCAAATTGTTTCAGGATCGGTTGCCGGCGGACGCGCGGCACATTCCCATTGTGCATTTGCCGAAGACGATCGACAACGATTACACGGGAATCGATTTCACGTTCGGTTATTTTACGGCTGTCGACGCGCTGGCCGGCGAAATTCGCAATTTACTGTACGACGCGGAAGCCACGCGGGTGTATTACCTGGCCGAAACCATGGGGCGCAGTGCCGGCTGGCTGGCCTACGGAGCGGCGATTGCCGGCGAGGCGAGTTTGGTCATTAGCGTGGAAGATATTCACGGCGAATATCTGGCGATGGAAGAATCTACGGATGAAGAGACTGGTCAGCGTATGACACGGGAGATTATGAACGTGGATGCAGTGGTGAAGCGGATCGTCAAATCGATGCGGGTGCGGGAGGAAAAAGAAGGCAAGCAATACGGCGTTGTCGTAGTGGCCGAAGGGTTGGCCGAATATTTGCCGGCCAGTTATCTGAAAGATATTCCGCGCGACGAACACAAACACATTTCGGTGGCGCAGGTGAATTTAAATCGACGGCTGTCGCGATACGTGGCGGACGAGTACAGGAAGCAAACGGGTAAGGATCGGCGCGTGATTGGGCTGCAGCTAGGCTATGAAGCGCGTTGCTCGCGGCCGCATGCCTTCGACGTAATGCTGGGCAGTCAGTTGGGCGTCGGTGCTTATCGGGCGCTGGTGGAAAAGCGGCTGAACGGGATCATGGTTTCAGTGCACGGACAGCTGGAATTAAAGTATGTGCCGTTTGAAGAGCTGGTGGATTCGCACACTTTGGTGACGATGGTACGGTATATAGACCTGGATTCTGACTTTCACAAGCTGGCGCGGTTCTTGGAAACCGATGTCAGCGAATAAGCGGCGCAGCTTCAAACGAAGAGCGAAACGTTGCTAGCCGCTTAACGTGCCTTTGGTACTGGGCACGCCGGGCATGCGCGGGTCGGGTTCGATGGCCATTCGCAGAGCGCGGGCCGTGGCTTTGAAGACGGCCTCGGAAATGTGGTGGCTGTTGCGGCCGTGATGCAAAATGACGTGCAAGTTCATCAGAGCATTGGCTGCTAGGGCCTGCCAAAAATCTTCCACAAGCTCGCTGTCGAACTGGCCGATTTTTCGCGCGGGAATGGGCACCTGAAACACGAGGTAATACCGGCCGCTGAGATCGAGCGAGGTGATGACCAGGGTTTCTTCCATTGGCAGCGTGAAGTGGCCATAGCGACGGATGCCCGCCTTGTCGCCCAGTGCTTGTTTGATCGCTTGGCCGATGGCGATGCCGACATCTTCCACGGTGTGATGCTGGTCGACGTGCAGATCGCCCTTGGCTTGCACGTTCAAATCGATGGCAGCGTGTTTGGCCAGGAGCGTGAGCATATGATCGAAAAAGCCCACGCCGGTGGCGATGTTGCTGACGCCGGACCCGTCGAGATTGAGCTCGACGCGGATTTGGGTTTCAGCAGTGTTGCGATCGATGGTGGCGGTGCGTGGCATGGT
>DASXPQ010000282.1:0-3106 GCA_036493575.1 Pirellulales bacterium | reverse complement strand
CGTCCTAGTCTTTGAGCCACTCCATGCCGCAACCTGTACCGTATGCTCCCGAGCTAAATACCGCACCTCACGCCACACGCTGGCATGAATTGGCCCAGCGCGTTTTGGACGGTCATCAACTCACCCGCGACGAGGCACTTGCGGTGTTGCAGTCGCCGGATGTCGAACTGCTCAATCTGATCGCTGCCTGCTATCAAATCCGCCATCGACACTGGGGCCGCACCGTACAACTTTACTTTTTAATGAATGCCAAAAGCGGCCTTTGCCCCGAAGATTGCGGCTACTGCTCGCAATCGAAAGTCTCGCAGGCGGAGATACCCGTATACAACCTCCTCTCGGAGACCAAGCTGCTCGATGCCGCCCGCGTGTGCGCCGAGCGCGGCGCCAGCACTTACTGCCTGGTGATTTCCGCCCGCGGCCCGACGGAGCGCGAAATCCAGGCGGTGGAACACATCGTGCCGAAAATCAAAGCGCAGTACCGCCTGAATGTATGCGCCTGCCTCGGCTTACTCACGCCCGAACAAGCCCAGCGGCTGAAAGCTTGCGGCGTCGACAAAGTAAATCACAACCTCAACACCAGCGAGCAGTTCTACGCGAAAATTTGCACCACGCACACCTGGCAAGACCGGATGGATACGCTAAAGGCGGTACGCAGCGCCGGGCTGGAACTGTGCTCCGGCGGCATCATCGGCATGGGCGAAAACGACGCCGACGTGGTCGACATGGCCTTTTCGTTCCGCGCCATGAACGTCGAATCGATTCCCTTGAACTTTCTCAATTCAATCGACGGCACTCCGTTGGGCGACACGCAGCGTTTGAACTCGCGTTACTGTCTCAAAGCCCTGTGTCTGCTGCGACTGGTGAACCCTGCTAGCGAAATCCGCATAGCTGGCGGTCGCGAGCTGCACTTGGGCAGCTTGCAGCCCTTGGGGTTGTACGTCGCCAACTCCGTCTTCATTGGCGATTACCTCACGACAAAGGGTCAGGCGCCAGAGGCAGATTACAAGATGATCGAGGAAATGGGCTTCGTCGTCAGCGGCGATCCTGACAAGCGCGCACCCGAAAGTGCCAGCACTGCCTGCGACAACACGAGCAACGCCGCCAGCACTCTTGCCTAGCTTCGTTAAGCGGAATACTCACGAAAATCGGCAGAATTTACTCGACCGGAACTCTCCGCCGGACCGATAAACCGCTACGAAGGTTTCAATTCAGCCTATTCCACGGATGGATAGCCATGCGCTCAACACACTTTGGTTTTGGCATATTAGCGGCAGCGGGCTTGCTAAGCACCACGGCGGCTCACGGACAGGTCCAACAGGCCGTCGATATCGGTTCCGGTCGTCCCTCATCGGTTACCACTATCGGTGTCGACATTCGCGACGAGCCGGCAATTCTGGCCGGCGCCGCGGACCCTTTTAGTGTTGCACGCAAAACCCAGGATGTTAACTATGGCGCGTCCAACAGCGCCAGTTCATCCAACGACAACTCTCACAGCGCGAACAATTCAGCGCCGCCATCGAATGCGAATAACCGGGCGGAATCAATCAATCCGAGCGCCCAAAGCAAGCAATCCAGTGGCCGCGATAGCAACGTGCAATCCGTTTTTCCGAATTCAAGCGGCAGCACTGCTCAAAACACGTCGTCCGGAACTCCGTCCAGTAGCGTCGACAGCGATGCCACCACTACAGGACCGCTCAAGAACTTGCAGCAGCGGTTGTCTGCAGCACGCAAATCGACGACTCCTAGCATGATGGCCACGCCCAATCTGAGCTCGTCAGCGATCGAAACTTCGAGCAAACAGGGCTCGGCGCCGTCGCTGGCGGCAGCCCCAGTCACATCGATTCAGCCGGCGCTAGACATGACCAGCACGCCGATCGTTGCTCCGAGCTCGGCTCCCACATCGATTATGTCGCACAGCACGTCGCCGACTGCCGCCTCTGGCACAGGTCGAACGCTCACGCCCGTAATGTCAGGTTTTACTCCAACGACTCCCGCCAAAACATTAGAACCGGCATCGGCTGTCGCATCCGACAGTCCCTCCGATGCAGAACCGATGGGCACATCGACAGCCTCAGCTCCGACGGCGGCCCCGACGCCTCCGACAAGCATTGCCGCAACCGATGTACTCGACTCTTCGAATGAACAAGACTCGCGTATCAATCAGTTTTCAAATGCCAGTTCTGATGTGTTCCGAACGAAGAGTCCTGCGGCCAGAGCCAGCGCTCCCGTCGTTTCTGTCGCGGCTTTGCCGACGGCATCAGCTGCTGGATCGGTAAATCCTACCCGCCGCAGTTCTAGTTTGGCACCAGCGCCAAATTTCAATAACAGTTCAACGTCTGGCAGCGCAATCGCGACGTCTGCCCCTACTCACGGCAGCGTATCGACTTCGGAGAATGTTTTGTTCTCGCATCAAAGCCCGATTTTGGAAGTGGAAACTTCCGGTCCGCGCAGCATTTGCGTCGGCAAAGAAGCAAACTATACCATCACGATTTCGAACGCTGGTGAACTCCCGGCGCAAAATGTTGAAGTCTCCATCAAAACTCCGGAAGCGTCCGAAGTCCTTCGAACCAAAGCCAGCAACGGCGAAGTCGTGGGCTCTTCCAATAAGCGCGGCGAGCCCCTGGTCTGGCGCATGCCGCGGCTGGAGTCTCACGCCAAGGAACAACTGACGGTTCGCTTAGTTCCACGCGAAAGCCAATCGTTCGACTTGGCCGTCCAATGGTCCTGCGCTCCGGCCATGTCGAAAGCCATGGTCGAAGTGAAAGAACCAAAAATTGCCCTCACGTTGGACGGGCCGTCCGAATTACTCTTCGGACAGACCAAGGTCTATCGGCTTACTCTGTCTAACCCTGGCAACGGTGACGCTGAAAACGTCGTGTTATTGCTAGCGCCGGTCGATGGCGGAGCAGGCGCCCCCACTCGCCATGAAATCGGCTTGATCCGTGCTGGTGAAACCAAGCCGGTCGAAGTGGAACTCTCGGCCCGTCAGGCCGGCAAACTCGCAATCAAGGCGATGGCCGTTGCCGACGGAAATCTCAAATCCGAAGTCGCCCAAGATATCCTGGTTCGCCGCGCCGGCCTGAAGGCGAACGTTACCGGTCCGGAG
>DASXPQ010000281.1:0-3603 GCA_036493575.1 Pirellulales bacterium | reverse complement strand
GGTTTGTCGAGCAGTTCGTTGACCACTCGCTCGCGTTTGTCTTTGGCTGGGTCGAGTACAAAGGCGGTGACGTGCTCAGGAGTCGGAATGTCGCCGACAATATCCAGCCACACGCGGCGGAGGTAGGTGGCGTCGTCGATTCTCGGCGCGAGCTTGGTATCCGGTTTGAAGACTTCCTCGGCGATCATCGCGTCGATCTGATGGGCTGTGTCTTCGACCGGTTTGGCGGAGGTGCGTTTCGCGCTGGGTTGGACGGCGATTGGCTTATCAGCACCCGATTGGCTGGCATTGGGCTTCGAAGCCTTGGCGGACGTGTTCGTCTTGGCTAGCACGGAGCCGACCGCGCACGCACTGGCCAACAATCCGATCGCAGCCAGTTCTATCCGAGAGCGGGAAGGAAGTTTCATCGCCATTGACCTCGAAAATCGTTACAATGACGGCCGGCCCGCCAGTGACGGGCGTCTGGAAAAGTTGTGCGGACATTGTACCAAACCCCGCTCCCGGCCCGTGGTTCCGCAGCCGGGAACGGCGACTTGGAGCAGTTTTCTTTTAAATGTGGCACTGCTGCCTGGTTCGGTCCGGAGGGCGTAGCGCTCCGGCTGTGGCAAATAGAAAACCTTTCTAAAACAAGGGCGTTATGATTCGCATCGCCTCGACCAACGGCGTCGTCCGGCTTCCGCAGGCCAAAAACGTGCTCGGCGGCAAGCTGGCAATCTGCTGCACGTCGCCGATGACCGGCTTTTTCCGCGACGGCTGCTGCAACACCGGCCCGGAAGACGTGGGGTCGCACACGGTTTGCGTCGTTCTGACGGCCGAGTTCCTGGCCTTTTCGAAAGCGGCCGGAAACGACCTGTCGACGCCCAATCTGCAATTCGGCTTCCCCGGTTTGCAACCTGGCGACAAATGGTGCCTCTGCGCACCGCGGTGGCAGGAAGCGCTGGATGCTGGCCATGCACCCAGGGTCGTTTTGGCTGCGACGCATGAAGCGTGTCTCGCGTTTTGTGACTTGGAAGATCTGAAGGCGCACGCGGTCGACGCAACTTAGTGGACGGCGTCGAAACATTGTATCTGTCTGTTCCGCACTGCGTGGCGGTACGCCTACGCTCCTTAGGAGCTGGAGGGTTTTGCGCGGCTGACTCTGCAAGCGCGCGGGAAAAATGTTAAAAACCTCGTGATTGAGAGGGTTTTGCACCGGCACTTTTCGCATGGCTTTCTGTAACGTGTTGGTCGGCATTGCGTTGCGTTTGGCTTTCGAGAAGAAAATCGCGGTGAGCGGCGCAAAACCCTGGAGTTTTGCACCGGTCGAGTTCTGAAAATCACTTGCTTTACTGTGTCGAGTTAAAAACATTGCGGGCGAAACTCAAAGGGTTTTGCCTCGCGTGAGCGCGCGCTGCGTCGCGCAAAGAGGCTGTCCAAATTCTTAAAGAGCGTCTTCATCCAGAGTTTCTCTGGTAGTATACGGATGAACATATACGATCGCGCGGCCATTTTCAACAAAAATCTTTGGAGCTTTTTCCTGAAGCGGCCCATGTGCGGTTTGCTGCGATGAGGACAGGATAAGTACCAGCCATATCGAGCGGCTCAATCTCACCTGCCGTATGAGCATGCGGCGGTTACGCGGCTCACCAACGGCCACAGCAAGAGCCTACACCGCTACACGGCGATGCAAGACCTGTTGATCGCGTGGTATAATTTCGGCCGTCAGCATGAGGCGCTGAAGGGAGGCACGCCAGCGATGGGCAGCTAACGGACCACGTTTGGACGATCAAAGAGCTGATCGAACGCGCGGGTGAATAAGCTTCCGCAAGCTGCGAATGACATGGAAATCGAGATTGTCTTACTTTATGGCTTTTTGATTTACAAGATTGCTGTAATCCTTGCGCCGAGAGTACGAAGATTTAGCGTACGCGACTTACTATTGTTTTCAACTGTAGTCTCCGTTGTGCTTTTCTTTGTTAGTCAACGTGGTGTGTTTTTTTTGCCAGTTACTCTTGCTGCCCTAACTTTGGCAATTTTAAGAGAATTTAGAGAAGCATGAATGCAACTGCGGTCATGCCACGACGTTGTGCTGGCGCTGATGGTGTGGCAATCGGGAGATAATTAAATCCCGCTACTTAGATTACCAGTGCCTGCACCATTGGGTTTTGGCGCGGGTACAGCTACATACAGGATTCGATCCAGGACAAGCCAACTGAAAACAATAATCCCACTACTTAGTTGACAGATGCCAACCTCACGGACCACGTATGGACGATCAAGGAACTGATCGAGAGAGCGGGGAGACGTAATGCAAATACTGCGGTTCGCGTTGAAACAGCTACTAGTGGTTGTTGGCGTCGTCGCGCTGTGGCTCGCCACGTTCAATGTCCCAGACGGGACGGGTGAAGCGGGCATAATAATTCGCCTAGGCATCCTGCTGATGGTCGTAATTTCAGCCGGTTTTTCCGCGATTTATTTTCGTGGCAAGCGACAGGCGTTTTGGGCCGGCTTCTTTGTGGCGATGCTCGCGCTTTACTTTCACGGCCCAAATTTTTCAGTGGTGGCCCGTTCTTGGACGGCTCCACTGCTGTTAACGCTCCATAAAAGCACGAACCCGGTCAATATGCTGACGACTAGTATATGGGCCGTGCTGCAACTTTCGTTTTCCGCAGTTGCTGGGCTTATTGCTTCTTTAATCTACGATCAAAGTCCGTCGCGAAAGTAATTTCCGCACTACTTAGATTGCCAGTGCCCACGCATGGATGATCAAAGAACCGATCGAGATTGCGAGAGGGCGCTAGATGCCGATACCTATTACTCCACTCAAACCCGAACCAGGATTTGTCTGGATAACGCTATTGCTGTTCTATGGATTCGGTGCTTGGCTGTTTGCCAAGGGGATAGAAATCAACAGCATCGGTACAAAAGCGATTGGCGGCTTCCTGGTGATCTGCGGATTGTATTACTCGCTCGAATGGGTTCAGGCTAAACAAAGGGACCCAAATGAATAGTCTCCCCAACGCCTGGATTACGAGTGCCTACGGGCGGTGTATCGACGACTAAAGAACGAATCGAACCAGCGGCGACACAATGGCAACGTACACACTAGACGGCATGGGCATTGATTCTCGCGAACATTTCTGGCAAACGTACGTTGATGTCGTTCGGCCAGACGGCGCCGAGTATTTCGGTCGCAATCTCAACGCATTCGATGACGCATTGTGGGGTGGCCCCGGATGGCCAGGCGACGATTTCACGTTGCGAATCTTGCACTCGGAGCAACTGGCCAAAGCGCTCGGTGTAGACTTTCTGGAAAGGGTTCGGGAGATCTGCGATGACGCTGGGCGCGCAAAGTTGGAATTGCTGTAGTTGTGGAACGATAAAATAGTAATTTCACCACTTAGATTGCCAGTGCCGCGGACCGTGTATGGATGATCAAAGAATTGGTCGAGAAGGCGGCAGCGTAAAATTCCGCGAGCTGCGAATCGTGGGGTCGTTTGGGTGCGGTATCGTGTGTGTGGTGCTGGTTGCGCTGTGGGTCCGAAGCTATGCGACTTGCGATATATATACCAATGCCGATTGGCGCACGGGTGGTGCGAAGGGCGCCGTTTCCGTGGACGGTCA
>DASXPQ010000280.1:0-6776 GCA_036493575.1 Pirellulales bacterium | reverse complement strand
AACGCGCCAACTCCAATGCCGTTTGCGCCGACGCAATCGCTTCATCGCTACGCTCCAGCATTTCGTACGTCATGGCCAGATTAAAATAAATCCGCGCATCTTTTGGCTTTAATTTCAGAGCCCGCTTAAACTCTTGCACGGCTTCCTCCGGTCGATTGATCGTGCCCAGCGCGGTCCCCAAATTAAGCCGCGCTTCAAAATAGTTGGGGTCGATCTCCAGAGCTCGTCGGAACTGCTCAATGGCGTCTGGCAATCGTTCGACCTTAACCAGTGCCAACCCAAGATTGTTAAGAACCAAGCTATTGGACGGCGCAATTTTCGACGCCATCTGCAATTGTTCAATCGCTTCCTGATGCCGGCCTAACTTTCCCAGGACGATGCCCAAATCACATCGCGCCGGCGCATTCTCCGGATCCGCTTCTACGACCTGTTGGAACTGCTCCATCGCTTCTTGCATGCGGCCCGTTTTCATAAAGGCCGTTCCTAAATTCACCCGGGCTTCCAAATGGTTAGGATCGAATTGCAAGGCTTTTTTCAACGGGCTGATGGCCTCGCTGGCCCGGCCCAAATTCAAAAGTTCTAAACCCAGGTTGTTATTCGCCACGCCGTCGTCAGGTTGAAAGTACAGAGTGTCCTGCCACAACTTCAGCGCATCATGAAAAGCGTCCAAGCGGCGCACATCCACCACGCTCCAAATGAGCGCTAACGTTACCGCTGTTGCAGTAATGATTGTCAACTTTGTCCGGCCCGCCTCCTTTGCACGCTTCGTCGCAGACGCCGTCGCCCCCAATCGTTGCAGTAACCAATAACTGCCCGCTACAGCCAGCGCAATGATTCCCGCCAGGGGCAGATACATCCGTCGCTCTGCTGCCACTTCAGTCACAATCGGCACTATCAAAGTCGGTGCCAAGATCAACAGCACCCATGCGCCCACCAACCCCACAACTTTTCGGCGCCAAAGTAGCACAACGACGCCAATAATTAGAGTCGCCGTCACCAACACCCACGGCCATGCCGCGCCAAACGTTTCCAAATACGGCGCCTGATAATGAATCCGCAGCGGCCATGGCCACACCACAAGTTTCAAATATAACCACAGCACTTTAGCCTGCGTGAACCACCACACGTAGAACGGCACTTCTAAATGAAAACCCGCCGACGCCGAACGCGGTCCTTTGTAATTCAACCCCAACAGCAGTAGCCACCCCAGCAGCAAACCGGCATACAGCGGCCAAGATCGTCGCAGCGCCTGCCGAAACGATCCTGTCACCAGCGTCCGCTCAATTAACAGCACAACAACCGGCGCGCTAACCATCACTTCTTTGCACGCCATCCCTGCTAAGCACGCCAGACTGGCAAATATCAACCAGCTCGATCGCCCGGTGGTGGTTTCCGCCGCCCAGTATCGCAGGCTGCCATAAACGGTGGCTAAATAAAACAGCCCCACCATCAATTCAGTGCGCTGTGTGACGTAAATCACAGTTTCGGTATTCAGCGGATGCACTGCCCATAACAGAGTCGTGAGAAAAGCCAATGGCCCGCTGACGCCGGTGAATCGACCCTCGAAACAGTCCAAACGCAAAATGCGTGCGACAATCAATCCCAACAGCAGCGTCGCCAGCAAATGCACCATCACGTTGAACGCATGGTACCCACTTGGGTTGAGGCCCCCGAATCGATAATTAAGTGCCAGCGTCAAATTCACCAGTGGTCGGCCGGACGTCGGCAGGTCCTTAGGTGGATTCAGCGGACCCGGATCCCGCGGACCTCCCACCAGCGGCCAAAGCCGTACAATCGATGGATTGTCCTTGATGCATGTCGGATCGTCGTAGATGAACGGCGTTGTTAGCCCCTGGCTATAGATTCCCCATACAACCCCTGCCAGTACCAGGAATGCGCCCGCCGATAACAGCGAATGCTTCCTCAGAAAAGAATTTGGCATCGACGGTTTCGATTTCAATGAACGAAACTCCGCGTTCAATCGGCGTTCAAATCGACGCCATGTCCAACCGTGGCGGCGTGGCCGATTCCGGAGCTCGGTCCCGTAGCGATACAAACTGCCCCGCCTCCGGACTGAAGCCGAACACTTCTCCCGTTTCCAGCTTGTAAACCCAGCCGTAAATCTGCAAATCGCCGCGCGACATTCGCACGGCCACCGCCGGATGGGTCCGTAAATTTTCTAGCTGGCACAGCACGTTTTCTTGAATGGCCACATTCAGCTTCGCTGCATCGTCCAATTCTTTGTAGTTCTCCTGCACAATGCGCCGGGCGCTTTCCGCATTCGCAAGCCACCCGCGCACGCTCGGCATATGCCCTATCTGGTCCAGGGTCAGCAGTCCTTGCACGGCCCCGCAGTGCGAATGGCCGCACACAATCACAAATTCAACCTTCAAATTCGTCACCGCGTATTCAATCGCCGCGGCTGCCGCGCCATCGGCCGTATGCGGTGTAAATGGCGGCACAATGTTGCCAATATTTCGCAAAATGAACAGCTCTCCCGGTTGGGTTTGCGTAATCAAATTCGGATTCACCCGCGAATCAGCACACGTAATAAACAGCCCCGGCGGACTCTGGGTCTTCGCAATCCGCTCGAAAAACTTGCGCTGGTTGGCAAAGACGTTGTTCTGAAACTGATGTACCCCGGCCACCAATCGATGCAATTCCATAATAAAATCCTAACGTGTACGAAAATGTTCCAGCGCACCCGTCGCAGCGAGCAGTGGCGCGCCACCGATTATCGCGAAAATTCCACCCAAAGCGAATGGGTCCCGCCCATACTTATGCCCCATTTCCGAGCCTCAGGTCCTCGTTGATCCCGGGGTGCTTGTCGAACCCCACCAAACGTATTAGCATTTCCGGCTCACGCAGTGACCCGCTGGGCACATTTCTTCAAGGGTCTCATTTAATGGGGTATGGCTATGATCACCAGATTGTTTGCCGGTCCATTGTTTGTTGTCGCATTGACAGTTCCCGCCATCTTGCGTGCTGCTGACGCCACGCCTGACAAAAACACCGACTCTAAACAGGCCGTCGCCACGCCCCCCGCGTCGATACCCGACCCTACCAACGACGCCCTGCTCGATAGCGTCAAGTTCAAAGGTCGTTTGCCCAGCGGCTGGGGGAAGTTGGGAATTTCCGATTCCCAGAAACAATCCATCTATAAAATCCAAGCAGCCTACGTCCTACAAATCGACCCGCTCAAAAAGCAACTTTCGGATATAGAAGCCAAACGCGATGCCGAAATCCGCAACGTCCTCACCGTCGCCCAGCAAAAGGCGCTCGCAGACAACGCCTCAGCCAAGGTCGCAAAAAAAGCCGCCGCCGCAGACGCCAAGAAAACTACTACCAGCGACGCCAAGCCCGTCGCTCCGTCTTCCAATTCCACCGCCAAAGTCGCTGGAACTACAAAGTAGCCATTTTTGTCGTACCCGCGGTCCCTTTTCGCTTCCTTTTCGGGCGAATGTTCGCATACCTTTCAACTCCGCTTGCTATCGGCATCGCGCCGAGATATAGTTTCCAGTAACGGGATTTGCGGCCGCTTGCAGCCTTCAGAACTGCTAAAGTGCCATCGCGTGGTTGGTTTTCGATCGGTTTATAACTGCCGCCGCGCGATTCAACTTGACCAGAAACTCTGAAGCCGCTCTTGGCGTTTGTCGCCCAGTGCGGCTTTTTTATTGTCCGATGGTCAAGCAGCTTCCCGGTGTGAGTATGTTTACAACCTCCACATGGGGAGCGCATCGCCGCTCCAAAAAACGATGAGCGCCAAACACCACCCGAAAAACAAATCCGACAAAGACCCGTCGACGTCCAGTTCCGACGGATCAACTCCCTCCGACAATTCTCAAAACAGCACACCGCCAGCCGCCTCAGCCGCACCCACGAAGCTCGGTCCATCCACGGTGGCCGTGCATGCCGGCGAAGATCGCCAAAAAACCTGTAATTCGATCACCGATCCCATCTTCGTCGCCTCCACCTACACCTTCGCCGATACCCAATCGGTCATCAATTACATCGAAGAAAAGCAGCCCCGCGAGGAATACGGCCGCTACGGCAACCCCAGCGAGCGCGTACTGGAACGCAAATTGGCGGCCCTGGAAGGCGGCGAAGCCGCCCTGGTTTTCTCCACTGGCATGTCCGCCCTGGTCGTGCTGCTGTTGGCCAAACTGAACGCCGGCGATGAAGTCGTCTTCTTTGACGAGTGTTACCATCGCAGCCGCGAATTCTGCACCAAACATCTGGCCCGCTTCGGCGTGGTCACCCGCCAGGTGCCCGCCTGCGATTACGCCGCCATGGAAGCCGCCATCACCCCGCGCACGAAGTTCCTCATCAGCGAATCCCCCACCAACCCGCATTTAAGCGTCGTTGATCTAGATCGCTTCGCCGACATCGGCCGCCGCCGCAATGTGGAAACTTTAATCGACGCCACCCTCGGCACCCCCTACAACATCCGCCCGTTAGCCGCCGGCATCGATTACGTCCTGCATTCCGCCACCAAATATCTCGGCGGCCACAACGATCTTCTCGCCGGCACGTTGATCAGCACCACTGCGAAGCTGGAGCCTGTCCGCAAACTGCGCGGCATCACCGGCGCCATCAACTCTCCGCACAATGTCTACCTGCTGGAGCGTGGGTTAAAAACCTTCGAACTCCGCATGCAGCGCCACAACGAAAACGGTCTGGCGGTGGCCGAATTCCTGGCGGCGCACCCGCGCATCGAAAAAGTCTACTACCCCGGCTTGCCTTCGCATCCCTATTACGAAATCGCCAAGCGCACCATGCACGGCTTCGGCGGCCTGGTCACATTTTTGGTCCGCGATGCCGACTGGCAGCAAACCGCCCGCGTGGTCGACAGCGTTAAAATCCCCCGCATCGCGCCCAGCCTGGGCGGTGTCGAATCGCTCATCGAGCAGCCCCTCGTCATGAGCTACTACGAATGCACTCCGGAAGAACGCCGCCAATACGGCATTCACGATAACATGATCCGCTTGTCGTGTGGCATCGAAAACTCCGCTGATCTCGTCGCCGATTTGAAGCAAGCGCTGGAAAGATAGCCGATGCATTTCCGCACCCGCGCCATTCATGTCGGTAACGAACCCGATCCACAAACCGGCGACGTCGTCCCGCCCATCCATCTTTCCTCCACCTTTGTCCAGCCGGGCGCCGGCATGTGGGGTCAGTTCGATTACACGCGCAGTGGCAACCCCACCCGCAAAGCCCTGGAAACCACGCTCGCCAACTTGGAAAGCGGCGTCGGCGGCCTGGCATTTTCCTCCGGCATGGCTGCCATTCACTGCGTTACCATGCTCCTCTCCAGCGGCGACCACATCGTCGCCGGCTCCGATATTTACGGCGGCACCTATCGCCTGCTGCACAAAATCGTCAACCGTTCCGGCATTACCGTTTCGCTGGTGAATACGACCGATCTGAAAGCGATCGAATCCGCCATCACTCTCAAAACCAAACTCTTGTGGATTGAAAGCCCCGGCAACCCACTCCTTTCCGTCACCGATATCGCCGCCTGTGCCAAAATCGCCAACCGCCACAATCTGCTGCTCGGCGTCGACAGCACCTTCGCCACTCCCGTCCTCACGCGACCCCTGGAGCTCGGTGCCCACATCGTCATGCATTCCGCCACCAAATACATCGGCGGTCACAGCGATCTCTTAGGCGGAGCCTTGATCGCCCGCGATAAAGAACTCTTCGACCGCCTCTATTTCATCCAAAACGCTTCCGGCGCCGTCATGGGCCCCTTGGAATCATTTCTCTGTTCCCGCGGTCTCAAAACGCTTGAGCTGCGCGTTCACGAACAATCCCGCACCGCCAAGCAATTGGCCGACTGGCTTTCCCGCCACCCGCGCGTCAAGCGTGTCCTATACCCGGGCCTGCCAAGCCACCCAGGCCACGAAATCGCCCAGCGTCAAATGACCGGCGGCTTCGGCGCCATGCTCAGCGTCGATTTGGGCGACAATTTTGCCGCCGCCAAGCGCGTTGCGGAGTCGACCAAGCTCTTTGCTCTTGCCGTCAGTCTCGGCGCCACAGAATCCCTCATCGAACAACCGGCTTCCATGTCGCACGCCAGTTACGATGCCGCCGACCGCAAAGCCCACGGCATTTCCGACGGCTTGCTCCGCCTATCTGTCGGCCTGGAAGCCTTCGACGACCTGCGCGACGATCTCGCCCGCGCCCTGGATGTCGCCTTCGCGTAATTCTGCGGCCATCTACTCCCAGCCCTTGTTCGTTTTGGCCTTCCTTCTAAAATCGCCCTCTAGCCACGCGCAAATCGCCGCTGGCTCTAATCGAAACAAAATCTACCGGGGGACTCTCTATGACAGGCCAATTAGCAGGCAAAGTGGTTATCATCACCGGCGCCAGCGCCGGCATCGGTCAAGCCAGCGTCAAAGCCCTGGCTCGCGAAGGCGCCAAGTTGGTTCTGACCGCGAGACGTCAGCAGCGTCTGGAACAACTCGTCGCCGAAGCTAAAAAGCTCGGTACCGATGCCATCTTCGTCATCGGCGATGCTCGCGAAGAATCCACCGCTCGCCAAACCGCCGAGCAAGCAATCAAATCGTTCGGCCAAATCGACATCCTCATCAACAACGCCGGCGTCGGTAACTACAAAAACCTCGTCGATACCAGCGCCGAGGAATACGACGACATGATGAATTCCAACGTTCGCTCTTCGTTCTTGTTTACTCGTCACGTCGTCCCGCACATGATCAAGCATCGCCAAGGCCTAATCCTACTGGTCTCCTCCATGGCCGGCGTCTACGGCTTCG
>DASXPQ010000279.1:0-4889 GCA_036493575.1 Pirellulales bacterium | reverse complement strand
AAAAACCGCAGCGGATTGTCGTAAACAATCTGCCGAATCAAGGCTTCACCGTGCCCACGTTTTCGCATCGCCATAATAAAATCCGGCACCGCCGTCGGTTTGGACGGCCCCCAATCGCCGGCCGAATTCACCAGCAGCCGTTCCGGGCCGTAAAGCTCCACCATGTCAGCCGCCCTCTCCGGCGTACATTTGCTGATCGGGTACATCGTCATCCCCGCCCAGTATCCGGCATCCAGCACGTGTCGAACCGTGTGTTCTTCGGTGTGGTCCACCAGCACCCGTTCGCGGTCGAGCTTTGGAAAATCGGCCAACATATCCAAAATCATTCGCGTTCCCTGATATTTATCTTCCAAGTGTGGCGTATGGATCAAAATCTGCTCGCCTAACCGTTCGGCCAACTGCACGTGCTCCAAAAACACAATCGCCTCGTTGCGCGTATTCTTATTCAGGCCAATCTCACCGATACCCAGCACGTTCGGTGCGTTAATGAACTCGGGAATTAGCGCGATGACTTCTCGCGCCAACTGCACGTTTTCCGCTTCCTTCGCATTAATGCACAGCCAGGTAAAGTGAGCCAGTCCATACATCGCAGCTCGTTTCGGCTCGAACTCCGTTAGCTGTCGAAAATAATCGCGGAATCCATCCACGCTCCCCCGATCAAATCCAGCCCAAAACGCTGGTTCACTCAGCGCGACGCAGCCCATCTTGGCCAGCGCTTCGTAATCGTCGGTCGTCCGCGAAACCATGTGAATGTGCGGATCGATGTAATCCATGCGGACGCCTTTACCGTTCTCGGATTTCCATTTTCGTCTTCCAATCGGAGCTGTACGGACGGGAGAAAATGATCTGCACTTGCTCCGCGCGGTTCGGTCCCGGTCCGGCAATGGTCGCCAGCGCTTGCTGCACGCCGCCAGCGCGCAAATCATCAACCACTTTGCCCGCTGCCCGATCAATTCGATCCAAATGAGCGGCCACTTGCAGCAGCCTCGCCCGCAACTCTAAAAACTCACGCTCCAGCACGTCACTCGCGCTGGCAGGTACGGTTGAAATGGGTGAAGTTGCCATAATCGTCCTCTGACAGCAGTTCGAAGTTGGGCGCCACAGGTCAGAATGATGGGGCAGCATGCGGCCACCGGCGCGCCTCTCATTGTATCAAAGGCAGCAGTACTAGCTATTTGAGCCTGATCATCGGCCGCAACATCTTTCCCAGCTTTCCAAAAGCAGGCCGATTCTCTTCGACTTTACCGTCTTTGCCATCGGTAAGGCATTTTCCAATTGAGTTGACTGGCCGGTTATTCCGATGAAATCGATGGTAATGGGGCTCCCCCAGCGCAATCACAGCGCTCTTCGGTGGCCTTGTAATCCCTCCGAGCGTGCAATTTGGCGCTCAATTTCGATGACGCGTTGGCCTTTGTAGTCCGTTGTTTGGGCGGAGATTATCGATGACACGTTTATCGCTGGCTCTAGCTGCTTTAACCTTCGCCTTCATGGCGGCAATCGCCAGTGCGCAGTCGTATCCTCAAGCGTATTCACCGTACGGTTCAGGCCCGATGCAGCAGGCTGCTTATGGCTACGGTGCCATGCCCGCTGGCGGTATGTATCCCACACCGCCAAACGGCATGTACCCCGGTCTTCCAGCCGGCGGAATGTACTCCGGCACTGGATATCCTCCCGGCGTCAATCCGGGCGGTTACGCACCAAACTCAATGCCGCCTGGCATGTATCCGTCCATGCCGCAAGGCATGAACCCGTCGATGCAACAAAGTATGTATCCGTCGATGGCGCAAAACGGCCCGCCGCAACAATCGCCGCCACCCACCCAGCAATCGCAATCCTGGCCCGGCCAGGAATATCACGGTCCTCAAGGCGCAATTGCCAAGGCAAACCCGCCTCCCATGAAATTGCCTCGCGGCGTAACTGCCGAAAACGGTCTCCTCTTTTATAAGGGAAGCCCCACGGCCGACGTCGACTATCAACAATTCCCAGCGAGCCGCCCATCCGGGAATCCCAACCGTTTGGTCTCGTATCAACCCGGCGCTGAAAACGGAGCAGTTCCAGGATCAACACCTAGCGTGATGAACCCCGGCGCAAATTACGGCAACGCACCGCCATCCGGAAACGGCATGGGCAATGGAAATAATATGTCGCCAGGCTGCGATCAGAATGGCAATGAATGCCAAGACTGCGATCCCGGCTGCGGACTCTGCCATTGGCTCACTGCACCTTACAGTTGCTTTTACGGCTTGTGCCATGGTTGCGCCTTCCCCGGAAAAGTGGGTTATGTATGGATGGCCGGCTACGACAATCTGGCAATGACGCGAAATTCCTCATCGAATCGCACATTGCTACTGCTCGATACTGGCTCCACTCCCCTGCCGCCAATCTTCAATGCCGAAGAGTTGGACTTCAACTGGGTCTACGGTGGCCGCGCGCATATTGAACTGATTGGACCTAGCGGCATCACCTATCAATTTCAGTACAGTCTGCTCGCCCGTTTCGATACCGATAGCACGATCTTCGGCGCGGCGGACCTGACATTGCCCGGCTCCATCGCGAACTTTTCCGGTTTCGCCGACGCAGATCAGGTGACATTCACCTACGATAGCTCGATCCAGACGGGCGAGTTCAATATGATCTTCCCGTTCGGCAGCTTCGAATTCTTGGCTGGCTATCGCTACATGCAGGTCGACGAAAAAGCGCAAATCGGCACCCTCACCAGCGGCGCGCCCGCCACCTTTACCGTCGATAGTTTGAACCGCATGAATGGCGGACAAATCGGCGGCATGGGCCGCTGGGAAATGTTCGGCCTGATCGACTTCGATTTCGACGCCAAGTTTGCCGTCATGGGCGATGCCGCCCGAGTAGAACAAAATGCGAGTGATGCCACCGATTCGCCGGTCGGTTCAGCCGAGGGTAACAAAACCCGCGTCGCTTTCGTTACCGAATTAGGCGCCCAATTGGTGCTCCCCATTGGACCCTCGTGGAGTGCCCACTGCGGCTACAACGTGTTCTTCATCGATCGTGTAGATTTGGCGCCCGATCAATTCGCTTTCGGTCTGGGCTCCAGTTCCGCTGCCGGCACGCATCCCAACAACCATGGCGACATCGTCCTCCAGGGCGTGAATCTGGGCGTCACCGCCAGGTGGTAAGAATTCCGCGCTTCGCCGACTGGATCCTACAATTCATCACAATGCGCGCTGCTTGCCCGGTCTAACTACGAATCCTGCCCGATTTCCTTTCCCCACCAGCAATCGCTCGACGCCCGATCCGGTTGTGCCGATTGTGCTGGCATTTACATGCCTTGCGTGTCGGGTGAAACCAGCGGATACTAAAAAAGGCAGAGTATAGAGAGCAAGAGGCAGGATCCAGGTGCTTTAGCCGCCAGCGGATGCCCCGTGTTCTTTTTGATCACATACCACCCACCGCTGGACGCCGCTCGATGAGCACAGAGTCCTCCTATCAACCCGAAATGGTCGACCAAACGCGGCAGCAAATCCGCGGCTTGGTTCAGGAAATCGAAGGCCTGGTCCGCACAGAGGTTACCCCGGAGGAGTTTTACGAAGGCTTTCTCCATCGCGTGGTAGCCGCACTGGCCGCCATCGGCGGTGCCGTTTGGACTATCGACGAAGAGGGCCGACTTTCCCTCAGCGCGCAAATCAATCTGGCCGAAACCCGTCTGCACGAAAACCAGGAAGAGCAACAGCGCCACGGCAAGTTGCTGCGCAGAATTCTCACCGGCGGACAAGGGGCCGTCGTTCAACCGCGCTATGTAAACGCCGAAGACGATTCGGCCAACCCCACCGATGCGCTCCTCGTGTTAGGCATTTTGAAAAGCGATACCGAAACGCGCGGGCTCGTGGAAATCTTCCAGCGCGGCGGAGGACGGCCGGCCGTCGAACGCGGCTACTTGCGGTTCGTCATGCAAATGTGCGACCTGGCGGAGGATTTTCTCAAAACCCGCCAGTTGCGCCTGTACACCGACCGCCAGGCCATTTGGACCCAGCTGGAACAATTCACCTTGCTGGCGCACAGCAGCCTGGAACCCCGCGCCACCGCTTATACGCTGGCCAACGAAGGTCGCCGGCTGATCGATTGCGACCGCGTTTCGCTCGCCATCACCAAGGCAAATCGCACTCGGATCGAAGCCGTCAGCGGCCAGGAAACTTTCGACAAACGCTCCAACACCATCACGCTGTTGGGAAAACTTGCCACCGTCGTGGTTCGGGCGGGCGAACCGCTCTGGTACACCGGCGACACGCGCGACTTGGCGCCGCAGGTGGAAGAAGCCATCGAAGCATACGTCGACGAATCGCATTCTAAAACCGTGGTCGTGCTGCCGCTGGCCAAACCGCACGACGCAGAAGAACAGGAAGTTGAAAACGCGCCGCCGCATAAGCCGGAGTACATCGGCGCCCTGATCATCGAGCAAATCAATACCGATGGCATCCCCGCCGCCATGCGCCGCCGCATCGACGTAGTGACCGAGCACGGTTCCACCGCGCTGTCCAACGCCCTGGAGCACAACAGTCTGTTCCTCATGCCGGTTTGGCGCACGCTGGGCAAGTCCAAGGTTTTGGTCACCGCTCGCATGCTTCCCAAAACGATTTCCGCAATCGTGGTGGTGCTGGCAATAATCACTTCGTTGTTCTTCATCCCGGCGGAATTTCAATTGCACGGCAAAGGCACTCTGGAACCGGTCGTGAAGCGCGAGGTCTTCGCAGAGGTCAACGGCGTGGTCCAAAACATTCTCGTAGGGCACGGCCAAGAAGTCAAAGCCGGCCAGCCTCTGGTCGAATTACAGAGCACCAAGCTCGATACCGACATCGCCGAAATGATGGGCAAAGAGCTATCCTCCGTGGAACGCATTCGCGCTCTGGAGAATAATCGCA
>DASXPQ010000278.1:0-4703 GCA_036493575.1 Pirellulales bacterium | reverse complement strand
CCCGCGATATGAAACGCAAACGCCTTGCGCATTTCCCGCAGCGCCGCGTTGCGTTCGCTCTGCGGCCAGCCATTCGTATCGTAATCGGCAACCAGCCGGCCTTCGCCGCCGTGATGCGTGGCCATCGCCGTGAAAATCGTCTGTGAGATCACCGCTTTCATCTCGGCCCCGCGCCAATCGCGCACCCACTCCTTCAAGTGCTTCATCTGGTCGGCGCCGAGCAGCTGCAAACCGGGCACGTCGGCGGTTTTCGGATCCCAATTCGGATCGACCACGTGATCGCCGCGGCTGCCGGTATGTGGAACCTTTCCTTCCGGCCCACTCTTGAATTGCCGATCGGCCAGAATGGCAAAACTAATTCCGCCATACACGAGCGGCCCCGAATACACCGAAATCCCTTGCTTGCACGGAGTCGCATCCCACGGATCGGGATGGTGCGATGTTTGTGTTTTATGGACGACATTGACCCACGCTCCCGGCATGTTGTACCCGCCGGCTTCCTGCGTCGTCGTCTGCGGCGCACCCCCTTCGCCCCAATTGTTCCCCTGATAAACGTCGTGATCGTCCGGAATCGAAATGCTCGGCCGGTCTTTCGTCAACTCGCGCCAGGTCCAGCCATGCAAATACCACTTCCGCAGATAATCCAAAATCGCCGGCTCCAGCGGCCCGCGCTGCACGCCGTAGCCGCCACTCGACTCGTAAAACTGATCGCCCACAAAAGCCAGCAAATCCGGATTCAGCTTGGCCATATTGGCCGTGTAATTCGTATTCGGAAACGCTTCATGCGTGTTGCACGAGACATCGCCGATGGTGAGCACGGGCTGATCGATTGGGTCGCGGCGGATTTTGCCGACCAACACGTGTTCATGGCTCTTTCCATTCTTATCATTGAGCCCATAGATGAGCCGATACGATTGCTCTCGCTTGTCATCCCATTTCTCGACGCGAAAGGTGGCTATGCGGGCAATCGGATCGATGGTCGATTCGGACGCCTGCGACCATTTGCCGTCCCGCTGCAGTTCCAAACGAACCGTCTGCGCATCTTTTGGTCCCAGCGGCGGCATTTGAGCCGTCATTTTCAATGTGCCACCGCTGAGCGTGTACTGGTTGAACAGAATCGGCCCAAATGCGCGTTCATCATGCACTTCAACCCGACTTCCACTGACCTTCCAATCCGCAAACCAAAATTGGCCCGCGCTTGCCTCCGCCGATCCATCCGCCGCCTTCGCCTTCCCCTTCTTCGCCGCCTTGCCACCTCCACCACCCGCTCCACCGCCAAAGTTGGCCACCAGCGCAATATTGCCCGCGAGGCTAGCCGACTCGATCTCGTCACGCGTCGCGCGACCAAGTTCCTTGCCGCTTGCATCATGTGCCGAAAGCGAAACGCTGCTCTTATCACCCGCCGGCGCAACGTTCAGCCGAAGTTCGACACTATCACCGCTCAGCACAACCGGCACTCCGCTCGCAGGATTGCCAATGAACAACTTCCCATCGCTAGTGAACCCGGCATCCAGCCCCTGCCCATAAATCAAACTACTCCGGTACTCCCTCAGCGGCCCCATGATCCCAATCCGAAAACCGGCCGATCCCTTCCCATCCGCCAGCTTGCCTCCAACACGCCCAATCTTCACACTCATCGCCAAATCGCCCGGCTGCTCACCAAGCTGCCGCGTCAGCAGATGCACATTCCGATTCGCCGCCGCCGTGATGCACTCGATTCGCCCACCGGCAACTCGCCAGTCTTGCAGCGGATTCGCCCAATATTCCGAACCAAGCCACACCCGGTCCGGCGTTTCGCCCCACCGGCTGGCGAACTCACCCGCATTCGCGGCAAGCGCGCTCCCAGGCATCGCCGCCACCGCGGCCACAACAGCAGATTCTTGCAGAAACTCTCGGCGGGAGCTTTTTTGAAACATTGGCGGTTGTCAAATAAATCGCGGCAGAACCAAAGAAGCAATTATCCTATCGCGCAACGGAATACCTTCATACGACTTCCGCAACGAAACCGGCCCCATGTCTGTCAAGCTCTGGCGCGCCCACAACGCCTCGGGCCCCATGCTCGCTACTTGGCACCTTCTCTCGCCCGCGCTATCAGCTCTTTGATGGTCGCCTGCAGCGAGTCCGCTGGGATGGCGAGCGTCCTCGTCGCATCCGCGCGAGCAATGTTCAGCCCTACGACGTTGCCGGCCAGATCGACCACCGGGCCCCCACACTGCTCCGGCCGCAGGCTGCCATCGTGTGTGAACACCGTCAAAAAAGATTCCCGGCGCAGGCTCAGTGGATGCGAATGCCATCGCAGCCCGTCCTCTCTAATAGAATGGATTTTAGGCATCGGAATCGTCAACGCGGTCTTCCCGCGACGTATTCCAACCTGGACCCAATCGCCTGCAAAGGACCCGGCTGCCGGTTCGGCCTCCCGGCCAGGCGCATAGAGCAAGCGGTCCATCACCTTGCCGTATTCTTCGCGCGTCGGCGTCGGTATGCCGTTCAAATGGGTGATTACGTCTCCCGGCTGCAGCAATTCTCGGTAGTAGTCAGCCTCCGCCGAACTCCAACCGGGTCCTCCTATCGTCGGCGCCTCCATAATGGCGGGGTCAATGCTTATTGGCAGTTGCGGTGTGTCATGGGACCTCGGCAAATCCGGGCCTGCTTGAGCGCCTACGATCGAGAATTGAAGCGGCCCGGCGCTCCGTCCAACTACCGTGGCGACAAATGTTCCCACGGCCGGACGTTTGTCGGCCCACCGTGGAACAAACCAATCCCGAACATCAAGTTTCAACAGCGCCAAGTCATGTTCGGCTGAAGTGGCGATAACCCGTCCTTTAACAACCATCTTTCCATCACGAGTGTAGAAAACTCGACACGACCATTGCTCCCGACTTCCGACCAAGGATGCTTTCGTAATTGCCCATCCGTCCGCATCGATAATTAGGCCGGCTGCGACTTCATGCGTACCGTCCATAATTCGAATCACGCTCCTTTGCACCTGCTGGACTCGATCCTCCAGATCGAGGGCAGGATTAAACGCCGCCGTCTGCGGATTGCGGCCTCTTAACGCCCGACTGGCTGGCTGCGCCGCCGATACGATTTCCCCGGCTTCTAAACGAGCCCGATATTCCCTAAGCGGATCGAGGGATTGATATCCGGCAACGCCCTCCACGGTCTGAAGCACGCCCAAAACTCGCCCCTGTAGATCAAATAAGGGGCCACCAGAGTCGCCCATGAGACCTGTGGTCGTTGCTTCGACCCGCGACCAATCAGGATAGGTCGGAAGAATCCTGCCGGCTCGCAACAAGGGCGGTCGTTTGGGGTGCAGCGTGCCTGGATATCCAATCGCCAGGCAGATTTGACCGGCAGTCGGGCGTTCCATGTCGCCAAGTGTCGCCGCCGGCCAGTCGCCCGATTCCGTAATTCTGGCCAGACCAATATCGGGACCAAAATGCAGCGGCTTCGGATCGTCGAGTCGAAACCGTCCCCATGTTTTTCCAGCCACCGTCGTCCCATCGGCCAATCCGACCGTAATCGCTGTATCCGGTTCCAAGCCGTGATGGGAGCAAGTCAAAATCAATCCATGCCGGTCGATGATCACGCCGCTACAGCCGCCAGCTACTGCCTGTCCATCCGCATCGAAGGCCCGCCCCTGATCATCGTGAGTCCAGATTCTCACGACAGCGGAAGCCAGCTTTTTGTATGCCGCCTTAATCTCATCTTCCAACTCTCTCGCCTTATCGGCTGACAGCACGCGAACCGTGTCAACGAGATCGATTGTTGGACGGGTATCTCGATATTCGCGGATTGGCTCCTCGGCACTTGCAGCACCCCAAATGGAAAATTGCGTCCTGACGTAGAGAATCAGCAGCAAGGCCAGAGGTGAGTTTTTGCAAAGCGATCCGTAAGGTTTTTGTCGCATGAAAATTGCCCCACCAAATGTCTGTAGCTAGACATTATGACAGAACCCAACCCGATTACGATCGAACCCAACGCGACACTTGATCACTCCCACACCTGGCACCCACCCGTACTAACGACTCTTGAATGCTATACAATGGTACACAAATTGCATCATCGTCACGGTTGACAATCCAAATGCCATTTTGGCCCGCCTGGCCTCACTACTAAGCCAGCGACGTCCATTGACAACTCATCGCGGACGCAAGCCCAACAGACCGCCTGCTGCTGCGCCGATTGGGCCGCACTGGCAAACGTCGCAACCACTAAAGCAACGCTAAACTTTAGCGCACTGGCAGTTCAACCCAAATCCGGAACCCGCCACCCATCAACAACTTACAAACCGCGCTAAAGTCCTCCGCCGAAAAAAAACTCCGATCTTTAGCGCTTTGTCCGTCCCCCGAACACTCCCCAAAAAGCTCACCAAATTCACCACGAGCCTCAAAACGCTCACCACCCACTCACCATCATTGACCCTTACACCACAACGACTTCCAACTCCGCGCAGGCCCAAAACTACTAGAAAAAAATCGCCGCACGTGATAGCCTGCCAGCCTCACCATCTCGCCCAATGAGGTCAGTCAGGCCCTTGGCTGACCAGAACCGCCGAAAAGGACTTTTTTTATAATGGCCCATGACGTAACCCTAATCACCGGCGACGGCACCGGTCCCGAACTCGCCGAAGCCGCCCGAATGTGCGTTGACGCAACCGGCGTAAAGATTAATTGGGACGTGCAAGAAGCCGGCATCGACGT
>DASXPQ010000277.1:0-2677 GCA_036493575.1 Pirellulales bacterium | reverse complement strand
ATTGGTTTGCACGACGCGCTGCCAAACATCGTCGGTGGCATCCAAATAATTTGTGGCGGAATTCACGCCGGCACAATTTACCAGCATGTCAACGCGGCCGTGTTGCTTGAGCACGGCGGCAAGTAAATCTTCAATGGATTTGCGCTGGTCGATGTCGACAGGCAGATACGTCGCCTTACTGCCGAGCTTAGTAATTGAGTCGGCCCGCTCCTGGCCTCGCTCCGCACTGCGGCCGGCGATGACGGTTGTGGCGCCGGCCTGAGCGATGCCTTCAGCCAATGCGCCGCCCAAAACGCCGGTGCCCCCGATCACCACGGCGACCTGGCCGGAAAGTCCAAATAGATTTTCAATATACGAGTTTGCCATGCTTAGAAATTATTTACCAATGAGCTCGTAGTGTTATGTAGGCCTGCATTCTGTCATCGTGGGGCGGAAAATCCAAGACGTTCCGAGAGGTAGGTCGTCTGATTCGAGCGAGCTTTCATCGTCCGGTGAATTATCGCTCCCAATTTAGCGATCGCTCGACGGCTTTTTTCCATTCTGCCTGGCGAGAGTCGCGTTCGGATTGCGACATGGCGGGCTGGAAACGCTGGCCGAGCGCCCAATTGCGAGTAACATCGGCCTGATCTTGCCAGAAGCCCACGGCGAGACCGGCAAGGTATGCGGCGCCCAGTGCTGTGGTTTCGGCAACCGTTGGGCGAAGGACCGATACGTTCAATAGATCGGACTGGAATTGCATCAGCGCTTGATTCACGCTTGCTCCCCCGTCGACTTTGAGTTGAGTCAGCTTGATGCCGGCATCTTGTTCCATAACGTGCAGGACAGCCGCCGATTGAAAAGCCATGGATTCCAATGCAGCACGGGCAATGTGCCCGGCGGTGGTCCCGCGCGTAAGGCCAAAAATAGTTCCGCGGGCATAGGGATCCCACTGCGGCGCGCCGAGGCCAACGAAGGCAGGCACGAACACAACACCGCCGGCATCGGGTACACTGGCTGCCAACGTTTCAACATCGGAACTGCTTTTGATAATTTGTAGTCCATCGCGCAGCCACTGAACGACCGCACCAGCGACGAAGACTGAGCCTTCCAAGCAGTAGGTGGTTTGCCCAGCAATTTGCCAACCGACCGTCGTCAATAGTTTGTTCTTTGAAGCAATTGGCTTTGAGCCAATGTTCAGCAGCATGAAGCAGCCAGTGCCGTAGGTGTTTTTGGCACTCCCCTCATCGAAGCATGCTTGGCCGAAGGTGGCCGCTTGCTGATCGCCCGCACAGCCGCTGATGGGAATTGGCGCCCCGAAAAGTTCGGGAAGAGTTTCACCGTAAATTTCGCTGTTGGAGCGGACCTCGGGGAGCATGGCGCGGGGCACATCGAGCAACTTAAGCAATTCGTCGTCCCAGGCAAGCGTGTGCAAGTTGAACAGCATTGTGCGGCTGGCGTTGGTCACGTCGGTCACGTGACGCTTGCCGCCGGTGAGTCGCCAAATCAAGAACGAATCGACGGTGCCGAAAAGGACCTCGCCCTTCGCAGCGCGATCGCGAAGACCAGGCATGGTATCGAGCAGATGTTTGATTTTTGTCCCGGAGAAGTAGGCGTCGATCACCAGGCCGGTTTTTTGCTGTACCATCGGCTCTGCGCCATCGGCTTTCAGCCGATCGCAAATCGCCGCGCTGATTCGGCTTTGCCATACAATGGCGTTGGTTACGGGGCGACCGGTATCGCGTTCCCACAAAATTGTGGTTTCACGCTGATTGGTAACGCCGATGGCGGCGACGTCGGCGGCGGTGGCTTTTGCTTTTTTCAGTACGCCGCGCGCCACCGAAAGCTGAGAATTCCAAATGGCTTCCGGATCGTGCTCGACGCTGCCAGGCGCCGGTAAGATTTGGGGGAATTCCTGCTGGGCGATTGCCGCGGGGCGGCCGTCGTGGGTGAACAGAATCGTACGGCTCGAGGTGGTGCCTTGATCGAGGGCCAGGATGTATTTTTTCTCGTTCGATTGCGTCACTGCGATACCCGTTTGCCAAAATGGGTTGCCAGCCGAGCGATCACGGCGTTGACTGCGGCATTTTTCTCCGCAGCGGCGAGCAGGCCTGCTTCGATCAGCAGATCGGCCAGCTGGCTCAGGCAAGTGCAGGTTAAATTCGGATGATAAAGCAGCATAAGGCGGCGTTCGATGAGATCGTCGAGCTTGGTCACCCATTGGCCGCGGATGATTTGGCGCGCCACGGCGAGCGGAATTTGGGTGCCTGCTAGCAGCGGTTCGAGCGGGGCAGGGTTTATCGTCGAGCCGGCAGTGCGAAGGGCGAAGAGGGGCTCTTGCTCGGTGATGGGACGCTCGCTGGAGTCGGCAATGCGCGGTAGGCCAAGCCGTTTTAAAATTTCGCCGGCGGCTTCTTCGGCCAGGGAGCGGCAAGTGGTCAACTTGCCGCCGATGATTGAATACATGGGCAGTTCGCAATTTGGATTTGGTTCCATCCAGTGGCGGCGTGAAACGGCGCCTGGGGTGGCAGCGTCGGAATACGGCAGCGGACGCACGCCGGCGTAGTGTAAATCGACATCGTCGAGAGTGAGCTTTAAGTCGGGGAACACTTCGTTTACTGCTGCGACTAGATATTCAAGTTCGCCTTCTGTCGCCACGGCTGTGGATGGGTCGGCTTGAAAGGGTTCGTCCGTGGTGCCG
>DASXPQ010000276.1:0-1645 GCA_036493575.1 Pirellulales bacterium | reverse complement strand
GCGAGGCGGCGATTGTGGCGGCGCGGGGGTCGCCGCTGGGAATTGGCAACGACCTGGGTGGCAGTATCCGCGTGCCGTGTCATTTTTGCGGCATTCATGGGATTCGGCCAACATCGCTGCGGATGCCCCGATCTGGATCGGCGCGAACGCTGCGAGGCTTTGAGACGTTCATTACGCAGACCGGGCCGATGTCGCGGCATGTCGAAGACTTGTGGCTGAGCTTGCAGGTGCTCACCGATCAGTCGGACGGATATGTGGCGGGTGATGTGGTGCCAGCGCCACTTCGTGATCCAGCGGAAGTTCAAATCGATAAGCTAAAGGTCGTGGCGTGGACGAGCGACGGCGTTTTTCCACCTTCGACAGCGGTGGTGCGAGCGGTTAAGGAGGCCAATGCAGCGCTGAGAAGCCAAGGCGTGGAAGTGATCGAACTCGATGCGGCGGAGGTCGAAAAGCAATTTCATACGAATGAGGCATTTGATTTGTACTGCAGCTTGATTGGGGCCGACGGAGGGGCGGACGCGCGGCGGCTGTCGCAGGGCAGTAAGCTCGATCACCGCGTGCGGCGGTTGCTGTGGATTGCCGGCTTGTCGCGGCCGATGCGGGCGGTCGTTGTCACGGGTTTGAAACGGGCGGGACAAAAGTGGATGGCGCGAATTGTTAGCCACGCGCGGCCGCGGTCGGCCGATGCATATTGGCAGCTTGTCGAACGAAAGAATCAACTCGCGGCTCGTGTGCTGGCAAATATGCGGCAGCAAGGTATCAGCGCGATCGTTTGTCCGCCGCATGCCTTGCCAGCGATGCCACATGTGAAGGCATTTGATCTCTTAGCGGCAGCCAGCTATGCGATGGTAATCAATTTGTTGGGGTTACCTTCGGGAACTTTTTCGATGACCCGCGTGGCGGCAGGCGAAGATTCAAGCCGGGAAAGATCGCGCGACAGGGTGTTACGACGGGCCCGGGAAACCGACGCCGGAAGCGTGGGTTTGCCGGTGGGGGTGCAGGTTTCGGCTCTGCCATGGCGCGAGGATATTGTGCTGGCGCTGTTGGCTACTTTGGAAAAAACTGCCTCCCTAAGGCGTGATTATCCAGGGAGTTACGTTGTGCCGGTGGAATAATCGGCATATTCGCGCTATTGCAATCTGAATCGCGGATCGATAGCATAGTGAGACTCAGTTTCAACAGCGACTAAGCAGGTTGCAACGAGTCCCCGCCCAGCGGAACGCACAGAATGCGTTCCCAATTGCCGCCGAAGAGGTGGTCAATCGCCCATGCCCGATACCTTTCCGCTTCAGATGCTGGCAGCCGGTCAGCGTGCTCGGATTGATCAATTGGTTGGACGTCCGGACGAGATTCATCGTCTGCAAGAACTCGGCATGCGCGTCGGCAAGCCGGTGGAAGTGTTGCAGAGCGGCAGCACGTGCATTGTGAAGCTCGATGGGACGCGACTGGCGTTTCGCGATCATGACGGATTTCGCGTGTTGGTTCGGCTAGCCGAGCTTGCAGCGGGAGAAGCTGAGCTGGCTGCGGGAGAAGCCGGGTGAGCACACTGGCTCAATTGCCGGTGGGAGCGAGCGCGAAAGTTGCGCGGATCGAAGGGCAAGACGAACTGGCTTGCCGTCTAATGGAAATGGGAGTGACGCCGGGA
>DASXPQ010000275.1:0-6286 GCA_036493575.1 Pirellulales bacterium | reverse complement strand
GATTTCCCTCAATTGCGGCGGCTGTTTCACCGGATCACTCGGGATCGGATTCGAAATATTCACGTTTTCACCGCGGAACCCAACCGTGCCTTTGAAATCGGGCGTGAACGCGTAGCCCAAGCTGGTTGTGCCGCCGAGACGTGCTTCCGTCCAGTCCGTATAAATGCGGGTGAAATAGTAACCCGAAATGCTGAACTGGACTGGCGTATCGAACAAATAGGGCTCGCGGAACGTCACAGCATAGCGCTGCAGCTCTGTTCCCGGATCAGCTTCGAGGCGGAATTGTTGCCCACCACCGCGCCACGCGGTGCCGTCGGCAATATCATCCCAAGAGCGGGGCAGACGTGTAATGTCGAAGTTTTGTTCGTCGAGAATAAAATTACCGACCAAGCCTGCATCGGAATTGATGCCGGCTCCGATTTGCAAGCGGCCGGTCATTGTTTCGTTGGCAGACACGTTTAGATCGACCGCGGGGTCCGGTTCCAAAGGCACAACCTGATATCCCGCGCCACCAGGTGGTGGCGGCAACGGCTGCGAAACAATTCCTGCCGGCGCATAACCGGGCCCAAAAGCATTGCCGCCGTTCGTGGCAACGCCTGGCGGATAGCTGTTCGGCGGAGCGCTCGACTGCGCATAGGCTGGCGGAGCCGTGTTGGGCGGAAAGCTGTTTTGTGGAGCAGCGTTGGAATATGCTGGCGGCGGCGCTGGCGATTGATAAACGGGCGTAGTCTGCGGTTGATATTGAACGTTGGAAGCCGCTGGGTTGGACGAAGCAGGGTATATGGCGGACGAGTATGGCTGCTGAGGCGCGCTGGTCACTGTACTTGGTGAATGCGGCTGTGCCCCCGGCGGTAAATAGCTGGGCGTAGAACTTCCTGAAGGAACGCCCCAGGCCGATCGAGCTGAATCTGCGTTCGGCGAAGAGGAAGCCGACCAGTCAGAATTCGTGGGCGATGCCGCGGGATATCCGTATCCGGACCCTGGGCTTTGGAAGCGCGCTTGTTGAACGGTGCCGTCATTCAGTCGGCCAGCTGATTCCTGAGAGGGCGTAAAGACGATGAGGTAGTTTCCATTGGCATCTTTTAGATAATTGCCGGCCGCATCCTGAGGACACGTGATATCTACTACGACTTCATCGTCGTCGGGTGATTGTCCACGATAACCATCGTACACGCCCCCTGACCCATATCCGCCAGCATTGTACCCGCCGGCGCCAGTACCGGTTCCGCCGTATCCAGGAGCGCTATTGCTGGGTCCCGTGCCTGGGTTGCTAAAAGGTGTGCTAAACCGGTTACCGTTGCCCCGAGAGCCAGGGGTGGACGGACGTTGCGCAACACTGGTGCTGTCGTCAGGATTTGAGTCCTGTTTGTTAAAGGCAATTTTCGGCGGTCCCCCCTTGGTCGGATCGACATTGAACAACGCGCTAGCCCGGAGCCGCCGCTCGTCTTCTCGAATTTTTTTGGTGTCGACAATATCGCCCGGGTGCAGCGACAGACGGTCGTAAATCGTGGCGTGTTTTGTGTGCGGACTGTCGCCGCCGATGTTAACGTTGATTTTTCCTACTCGGTAGCGCTTGCCTTCGCTGACGTTGTAAATCAAATCCATTTCCGGCTTGTCTTCCAGCAAGCGAGTTTCAGCCTGAACGTCCGAAAACACATAGCCGTGGGTGCCGTAAACATCGCGGATGGCGATCAGGTCGTGATCCAACGTGCTTTGATTGAACGGTTTACCGGCGACCTGCTCCAGGCCCTTGTTCAGTTCTTCGACTTTGAATTTTTCGTTCCCGTTGAACGAAACATTGCGTATCGAAAAACGCGGTCCTTCATCGATGATGTACGACAGCGACAGCCAGTTTTTGTCTTCGTTGTAATTCAGATCGGGCGATATTTTGGCCTTAAAGAATCCCAGGCCACGGTAGTAAGCGTAGAGCTTTTGGACGTCGTCGTCGATTTTTTTCCGTTCGACCTTCCCGCCAAACAGCCACAGGACACCCGGCTTGATGGCAATTTGCGTTCGTAAGCGAGCATCGCTGGCAATGGTGTTGCCTTGGAAGTTAACCCACAGCACGCGCTGCGATTGGCCTTCATCGACCAAAAACACGGCGCCGCGATCGTTTGGCTTGTCGCCTTCCAATGTGGTTAGCACCACATGGTTGTAGCCTTTTTCGCGATAGTACGATTCTACTCGTCGCCGGGCTTCTTCTACGGCGTACGGATCCAAGGGCTGGCTTTTTTCCAGTTCCGACTTCTTTCGCAATGTTTGCGTACGGACCTCTTGGTTGCCGACAAATTTAACATATTCCAACGTGGGCCGTTCGACCACTTGGAAAATCACGATGATGCCGCCAGGCACCGACTGGAATTGGGATTTCACGTCAAGGAATTTTCGCGAGCTGGCCAGTGCCCGTACGTCTTCCTCCACCAAGTGTGGATCGAATGGTTGGCCAATGCGGGTGCTAAGCTTGGGCATTTTGGCCAGGGGTGTGCTGTGATTTCCTTCCACACGCACTTCGCGCACAATGGTTTCACCTTTTTGCGCACCGCCAGCTGCCGAGTACGAGCCGGCGGACGACGGATCGGGCAATTCCGTAGCAGGCGCTGTGTAAGAAGGAAGTTTTGAACCTGCTCCTGATGTTGCCGGCGGTGCCGCGATGGCGTTTGGCGATGGATTTGATGACGCACTCGGCGATGGGTTCGAAAGGTTGGGTGGCGCGGCCGGCGTTCTGGACGCAATCATTGGCACGCTGCTTGATGGTGCGGACCCGTAGGGCTGAGACGCGGATCCATTGGATTGCGGTGCGCTGCCGTATGACGACGGTGGCGGTACGTAAGCTGGTGCTGGGCTCCCGTTCGATGGGATAGCACTGCTGTACGATTGATTCGAATTGCCATACGAGAGAGGCGCGCCAGTAGCAGGCGGCACATAAGGCGGCAGCGGCGACAACGATCCACCGGACGAGGTCGCGGTTGGCGGCAATGCATATGGACTGTCGCTGAAACCCGGCGTTTGCGCGAACGAATAGCGCACGTCGGGCGTTAGCCCGGCGAGGAGCGCCAGACTTCCGGCGATCAAACCGCGGCGGAGTGCGACCATCGGGTTCGCTTCCCTGCGACGAGTGCCAAGCACAGAATTAAAGATGAGGTTTGCGACAATCTCTCCGATCCAGACCGGATCGGAACATTTCCCTGGGCGCACGATAAGTCCAGCACCCTTGGCTGATTACAATTCAGCGAAAAGGCCGCCCGAAGGGTGCGTGTTAATACTGGAAACCGCAACCATCGGCAAGCTTAACTAATGTGAAAACCGCGATATCTAGTGCGGCGGCAGACTTGGCAGTTTGCGTAACCCGCTAGCACGCGCAAGCTTACTGTTTTAATCCGGCGGGCAGTAATGGGGTTGGGCTGGATGATGAAACCGCTGACTGTGGTTCCGGCTCACCGCTGACAATTTCCAGCCGCGGAACAGTGACCCGCCGAATTTTCCCGCTGGTTTCAGTAATCAATTCCAGCGGACTGGGAAGTGAGTTGGTGAATTGACGAAATTCGTCGCTCGTGGAAAACCGACGTCCATTGACCTCATAGATCCGGTCGTACAATTGCAGCCCAGCAACTTCCGCTGGCGAACCGGGCGTAATTCCCACGATGAGCACCGCGCCAGGCTCAGCATCGTCAACACGCCACGCCAGTCCCAAACTTATCGGTTGGCCGACAGGTTCGATGTTCATTTCCAGCGGGCCATCATGTCCGGAGCGCGTGACCGTCATCGCCACTTTGCCTCGCGTCGCCAAAACCAGTTGGCGAAGTTGCTGGATATCGGTAATTTCCCGCCCGGCATAATTGATAATGCGATCGCCCGATTTCAAACCAGATTTGTCGGCGGCGCTACCAGGGGTGATTACGGCCACTTGCACCATGCCTTGTTTGGCCTGCGCTTCATCCCAGCTTAAGCCCAAACGTCCGGCCGGCTGCTGGGCTAATTGTTCGACTTGCGGCTGCGTGCGGGGTGATTCGCTGCGCGAAGCGGTACGGAATTTGGGCCGGCTGGGTTCATCAGCCAAATCAAGCGCGGCGCAGAACAACAGTTGACTCACCAATTTTAATCCTGCGGAATTGATTTTATCCGCCTTATCGCTGGGGCGATGGTAATCTTCGTGCAAACCGGTATGCAGCATTATCACTGGCACGCCAGTCGCAAAAAATGGCTGATGGTCGCTGTCGGCTTTCATCAGCCAATCGAAATTAAGCGCCAGACCGGTCGATTCGTTGTCGCGACTCAATAATTGACGCCAACCATAGCTGCTGCGTCCGCCGTAAACGATGACACGATTGTCGCGCAGCCTTCCGATCATATCGACATTCAGAACTGCCGCAACATTGGTCAGCGGCACGCTTGGATGATCGATCCAGTATTTAGAACCCAACAGGCCGTCTTCTTCCGCATCCCACAGCGCAAACATGACGCTGCGCTTTGGTGGCTGTGGAAGCTGGCTAAACGCGTTGGCAACTTCCAAAATGCCGGCGTCGCCGCTAGCGTTGTCGTCCGCTCCGTTGTGAATTTGTCCCAACGGGCCAAAGCTATTTGAAGCTTTGCCGTAGCCGACATGATCATAATGGGCTATTACCAGTACGTACTGCTTTTTCAGTTCCGGATCGCTCCCTTCAATCCAGCCTAAGAGATTGCGTGAGTTGGATCCAAACGGCTGATAGTAGCCGCCATCGGCCGCTCCGCCGCGCAATTTCAATCGTTGAAATTGCTGACCCAGATAAGCGCCTGCTGCCCGGCCACCGCGGGTTCCCGTTGCGCGACCTTCCAGCGCGTCGTCTGCCAGCGTGTTGACAAAGCTTTGAGCATCGTCGGCTGTGATCGATTCCATGGCGGCTTTCGCGGTGGAAATATCCGCGGCCAGGGCATGTGATCCGTAAACGAAGCAAAGAAATAAAGTCGCAAGGGTTAGCAATCGAACTACAACACAACGCTGCCAGGGAACCACAATGAACGCAGGCGATTTAGCGTTTGCTTTGCGTTTGGCGCAGGTCGTCGCCATGGCAACCTCCAGGAATGCAGCAAAATTTCAGCGGCCATCGGAACAAGCCGACGGGCAATCAGGCAATCTCATCAAACATACCTGATAAACCTGTAAAGAAAAGCAGCCAGCAGGTCCGCAGGCAGTTCGTTGGCGACGAACAGGCGTTGACTACGATGCGCCGCCACCGCCCAGCGAAGTGTTCCCGGTAGTGGTGCCACCGCCCCCTCCACCGGACGAGCCGGTGTTACCAGTGGTGGATTGGCCTGTGGCAAAGTTAAAGGTGTCAACTTGTCCGACAAATGAGAATAACGGAAGCGGCGTGATCCGCACATAACGCCGATCCGCGGAGACCACTGCTGAGGCAAGTAAATTGGTGCCGGTTGGCAACGTAATGATGACGGGTTGGTAACCTACAGGGCCGCGGCGGAAAAAGGTGAAATTCCGGGGGGTAACCGGAGCGCCGCCCGGATTCTGCTCATCGTCAGATGACGATAACGATGAACCATTGTCAATTTCTGACATTTGCTGTGACAACACGGCGCGACTGATCGCTTGCTGATTTTCGGCAGCAATGGCAAGCTGGGCTTGCTCAAGTGGTTCCGTGCGACGGCCATCAACCAGGTCAAACGTCACCATGGCATCGCGCGCGCTCACTGGAATTTGTTTGCGGATATGGACAACCTTCATTGTGCCGAAGTGGGTATATACGTCGACTGTAACTTTGCCAGTCGCAACTTGGCCCCACAACCGCCGCACTAACACTTTGTACTGTCCGTTGAAACCCTGCGGCAGTACATACGACTGTGAAAATTCCGACGAGCCATCGGTGTCTGGTGATTTCATTTTTATGTAAGTGTCGCCTTGCATGATTCCGCCGCCGGCCGTGCGCGGGTTGCTAAACGCGCAAACAGCTCCAGTCGGCTCTTGCACCGTTAGATCAATGTCGGCGTCCCCTGTCCAACTAACCTTCACCACGCAATCGCGGGCCTGGACTTCATCCAGTTGCTTGCGGAATTGTTCCGCCTGACTGACTTGCCCCTGGCTACGCAGTTTTTCCAAGAGCGCATCCGCAGCAAAACGGGCCGACTCCACCACTTCCTTTTTGTCGTTGGGCCACGCCTGGCTTAGTACACCTAAACAGGCCCAGCGGATGCTGCTAACGTCATTTAATCGCTGGGCAAGTTGCAATCCGTGCATGTAAGGTTCCGAGCGATATGGTTCCAGTGCCGATGCTTGCCGGAGCAATTGCAGCGATCGGGC